>CANHTV010000006.1 GCA_947463285.1 Verrucomicrobiaceae bacterium
CATGTGTCGCCGTGCTGCTCCGCCGGGAATGGACACTGGAACATGAAATAAAATCATGGATGGGAAACAAAACTCGTGACACGCCTGCTAAGGACCGTAGCAAGGAGGTGGATACATTACTCGCTGCATTTCCTAATGCAGAAACTTGTGTAATCACGGGTTTTAACGGGGCCAGATCTAGCTGGACAGAGGTCATCGTTCTCAGCCTGTTGCGCTAAAGCTCAACCCGGCTTATCCGCCTCACCACTATGCCTAGAGGCACTCCGAAGAAGACGGAAAGCAGGATGGATGTCAGCACATCACTGGGATGATGGCGGTTGTTATGCATTCGAGACCATGCAACACCTGCTGATAGGATCATCATAGGCACGCCCACAGGAGGTAGAGCCACCGCCACCGGCACGCTCGCTCCAAACGCTGTCGCAGTATGTGCACTGGGGAATGACTGGCGATTGGCGCTCAATGTTGGCCCATAAAATCCGGGCTCACCTTTGTAACTCGGTCGTGCTCTTCCTGTCAGCGCACGGCTTATGTTTGCTAGCGTGCCGCAAGCCATGGTTCCGATCACAGCGGCAATCACTAGTCTTCTGAAAAAGAGCGATCTCCGCAACTTTGCTGTCAGTCCTAGTCCTACAAACACAAGCATGTTAAAACCCATGAAATCGCCCCAGTAGCTCAACTCTCGCGCCGCTTGATTGAGCATAGTCAGGCCAGTCCCGGCCTCTTTCCGATGCATCCATTTTAGAATGACTAAATCGTTGGGCATGAGGACCACGATCGTCAGCATGGCAATACCCAAAGCGATTGAGACGAACAGACGATGTTGCGCCAGAATTGACCAGGTGCGGTGCTGGATCATCAGCGCGTCTGCCCACCATGCAGTGAGGGTCGAGTGAGGAAGTCCGAGCAAATTTTCTAGGCGTCTGGCTAAGCGTATAGATAAGGGTAATGGCAACCAAACCTTAGAAGATTCGGGTCGGACAGAAAACGATTTCATAATGAGACTAATCTTACGACCTGTAAGAATTCTAGCCGATACTCGAGCGTTCGAATTCAACAATTCTGTTGCTAGCGTTGTATCGGACCTGTTTTACGTGAAAAATAATTAGGGCGAACTGTAATGCTAAGTTGAAAGCCATTCGCACCAGATGTGGATGAACAGGGGTGACTGGAGGCAGCGGTGAGAGCTGCCAGAAGAGCGAGTTGGAAAAATTGATTTACGGGTCGAGCCGTTTGATCTGAAATCGTCATCAAAACAGGCCTTGAGAGCAAAACGCAGTTGGATGCCCTGCGAAAGCTGTTTGCGATTTATCGGTCGAATCGTTCTAAGATGAATGAAGCAAACCGTCTGAAGAAATCCTTGAAGGCTTGGAAATAGGTAGGGCGATTTCGCGGCTACAGATAAAATTGTTAAGCTTAAGTAAACCCTACAGACTAATGCTGAATAGCGACGTTGATGGCAAATCAATGCTATGAACAAGCACTTCATAATCGCTTTATCCTTGGCCTGCCTAGCTCTTCTTTCTTTTGCCTTGGAGGCACCGCGTGTCAGCATCACTGAAAAAAATGGCAAGCGCATCATTCAGTCCAACGGCATGCCGGATCATGAAACGGGGCAGTTTCCAAATCAGGGGAACCCGCATGCGATTGCCGCGCAGAAATATGAGTTTCAGATGACTCTGAATCCGAAGCTCGAGAAGAAAGCCATCCCATCGCTTCATGCCTTGTTTGGGGTGGCGGTGAACGGGGTGCCGTTTGAGGCTGGGACGGCTGAGTTTTGGAATGGTGACCGCTCTTGGAATTACGATGCGAAGAGCGGCAAGATTGATCTGGGGCTTGATCAGAACGACGCTCATGTCCAGCCGGGAGGCGTCTATCATTATCATGGATTGCCAACAGGTCTGGTTCGCAAACTGGGTGATGATGGCACCAAAATGACTCATCTGGGTTGGGCCGCCGACGGCTTTCCGATCTATGCCAACAAGGGGCACCGCGATCCTAAAAATTTGACCAGCTCGCTGATTATCATGCGTTCGAGTTACCAGCTGAAAAAAGGTGAACGTCCAGGCGGCAATCGTGGACCCGGCGGCGAATACGACGGGACCTTTACCGCCGACTATGAGTATGTTGCTGGATCGGGTGATCTCGATCAATGCCATGGCCGCTTTGGTGTCACGCCTGAATTTCCAAAGGGCATTTATCATTATTACATCACGGACTCATTTCCTTATCTCAGCCGCCACTGGCGCGGCAAGCCCGATGACAGTTTTCAGAAAAAAGGCGGCCCAGGTGGTCCCGGAGGTCCACCTAGACGTGGTCGCCGTGGTGGCCCAGGTTTTGGTCTGCCGCCTCCTGGATTCGGCCCACCACCACCAGGGTTTAGTCCACCTCCGGGCCGATAATCATCAGGGAGCTATTTGCGGCACCTTGGCCAGCATTTGAGGATCGTAGCCTTGATCAGCGAGGCGCTGGAGGATGCCCTTATAGGTGGTTTCATCAAGCACAGGCTGACGGCTCAAGACCCAGGCCAGCTTGCGATTCGGATAACCAACAACGCTCCATTGGTATTCAGGATCGAGATCAATGATCAAGTAAGGCACACGCAGTGGCCAGATGAACTGCACGCGCCACTCGGCATTGGTCTTGGGGTTGTGAACCCAGGCCACGCCCTTCCATTGCTCAAGCGGTGCATCAAGGCTGCCTCGGCGGAAAAGGTAGATGTTGTCCATCTTGCCATCCGGGCGGAGTGCATAACGATCAAGCGTGCCGACTTTCCCGTTTTCCAGCGAGTAAGGAATGTGAGCGAAGACATACCAGTCGCCGACGTAACGCTGTAGATCGACATGGGGAACCGTTTTGAGTGGTGGTGATTTCATGGTGTTGGCGCATGAGCTGAGGCTGAGAGCCATGAGCAGGATGAGGAATGCTTTCATTGCCCCGCAGATACGCACCTCAAACGCTGAGAGAGACATTTCGTGCAAGGCGGGTGTCTTTGTGCCATGGTGAGGCTCATGGAACAAAAAATCCTCCAATTGCTCGGGCAGGCAGATTACGTGCCGTCCAACGTCCCCGAGTTGATTCAGCTTTTGCAACTGCCACGCGGCCAACAACAAGTTTTGCAAAATCACCTCAAGGGCCTGATGCAGCGCGGACTGATCGTGCGCACCAAGGGGAACCGCTACATCGTGGCCAAGGAAGCGGACCTGATCCCCGGTGTGATTCAGATCACCCGTGGCGGGCGCGGTTTTGTGCAGCCGGAAGAGGCGGGTCTTGGCGAGATCGGCATCCCGGAGAGCGGGACTTCAACAGCGCTGCACGGAGATCGCGTGCTGGTGCGGCTCGACATCCGCTCGACTGGCTTGCGCAAAAACGCACCACAGGAAAACAGCGGCACGGTCGTGCGTATTCTGGAGCGTGGGCGCAAGCAGTTCGTCGGCACCCTGCAAAAAGGGCGGCAGTTTTTTTACGTCACACCGGATGATCCGCGGCTGCCCTCAGCCATCCATGTCCCTGAGGCTCGTGATGTGGGGAGAAAGCCCAATCTTGGCGACAAGGTCGTGGTCGAGATCCTGAGCTGGGAGTCCCGATACACGCCGCCGGAAGGTGAGATCATTGAAGTGCTCGGTGCCCCGGATGCGGAGGGCGTGGACATGCTGTCCGTGCTTCGTCATTATGATCTGCCTCTGCACTTCCCGAAAAATGTGCTCGCTGAAGCCAACAGCATCGCCAAATCGCGTCCGGACAATCAGCCCAGCCCGGAGGAAATCCAAGGGCGGATTGATTGCCGCAAACATCAGGTCATCACGATTGATCCCGATGACGCGCGTGATTTTGACGATGCCATCTACCTGCAAAAGTTTGGCAAAGAGCAGTGGAAGCTCTGGGTTCACATCGCTGACGTCTCGCATTATGTGAAGCCGGGCAGCCCCTTGGATGTCGAGGCCAAAAAACGTGGCAATTCCACCTACCTCGTGGATCGGGTGATCCCGATGCTGCCGGAGGCACTTAGCAACGAGCTCTGCTCCTTGAAGCCGGGGCTTGATCGGTTAACCAAATGCGTCGAATTCGTTCTCAGCAAGGAAGGTCACGTCGTTAGCTCAAAATTTTACGCAGCGGTCATTCATTCCAAGCGCCGCTTCACTTATAAAGAAGCCTTTGCCGTGCTGCAAAAGACTCCTGGTGATGACATCGAGCAGATGCTGCATGATGCCAATGCCATGGCCCAGCAGATCCGTGATCATCGTTTCAAAAATGGCTCTCTGGATCTCGACTTTCCTGAAAACAAAATCCGTCTGGATGAGCATGGCAAAGTGCTGCGCATAGAGCGCATCGAGAATGATGTTTCCCACCAACTCATTGAGGAATACATGCTGCTGGCGAATGAAGCCGTGGCTGGCCGCCTCATGCAGCTGGATAGCCCGGCGGTTTATCGTGTGCATGAGTCGCCGAAGGAAAAGAGGCTCAATGATTACCGCGAAGAGGTGCTCAGCCATCGAGTGCCGTGCGGGAATCTGAACAACCGCCCTGAAGTACAAAAGCTGCTGGCCAAGCTTGGCACCATCCCGATTGGACAGGCGCTGAAGATCGGCTTTTTGAAGTCGCTCATGCGTGCTCGTTATGCCGTGGAGCCGCTCGGTCACTACGGGTTGGCCAAGACGAAGTACACGCATTTCACCTCACCGATTCGTCGGTATGCGGATTTGATCGTGCATCGTGCTTTGTTTGAAAAAGAGCAGCTTCAGGTCAGTACGGCCAAGCAGATCGCCGAGCACATCAGCCTCACGGAAAAGAACAGCTCGGATGCTGAGCGCGATAGCAAAGAAGTGAAGCTCTACGCCTATCTCGAAGCCCAGATGACTTCGAAAAAGCCGCAGCCCTACAGCGCCCTGGTGACGGATGTGCGGAATTTTGGTTTCTTTGTCGATGTCTCGGATCTCGGCATGAGCGGCTTGGTGCCACTCTCAGCCATTCCTGATGATTTCTTCATGTTTGATCCTGGTCGCAACCAACTCGTCGGTCGGCAGACGCGTCGTGTCATCCGCCTCGGCGACAAACTCACGGTGCAGATTTACAAGCTCGACCGCCAGAAGAAACAGGTCGATTTCACACTGGTCGGCGAGAAGCCGGCGCGCCTGGACAGCCGTGCGAATGTGGAAGACAAAATCAAACCGAAGAAGCCAAAATTCTTCGAGATGATGCCTAACAAGAAAAAGAAGCGTCCGCGTCGGTAGGTTTTACCAGCCGCCGCGCACGTTCCATTTCTCCATCAGCTCGGGGTTCAGTTCGCTGATGAAGCGGCTGGGTTTGACGAGGATGTCGCCGTCTCTGGCTTGGTAATTAAGCAGCGGGTAGGTGAGGTAAAGCTCATCCTTCGCACGGGTGACGGTGACGTAGAAAAGCCGCCGTTCCTCTTCGATCCCGGCTTCGCTTTCCTCCACGGCACGGGCGTGGGGGAACATGCCATCCGCCAGCCAGACGGCGAAGACGGTATGCCACTCCAGGCCTTTGGCCTGATGCGCCGTCGTGAGGGTGACGGCATCACGGTCCTGCTCATCAGGTTTGTTATCCGTATCCACACCACTGAGCAGGGAAAGCTGGCTGAGGAACTCCAGCGGATCGGTGAATCGTGTACCGTAGTTGCTGAGTTGTTCCAGATCTTGCTCACGCTGCTCGGCGTTTTTAAACTTGGCCTGCATGTAGTCGCGATAAACGCCCTCCAGGATGCTGCGGATCATCTCCGGCGGTGTAGCAGGCTGACCGTTCACGATCATTTCATCCAGCGTGTAGGCGAATTGATCCCAGGTTTCGCGGGCCTTCTTCGGCACGGTCATGGGGATGAGCAGCTCGCTGAATTTACCCATCATGACCTCAGCCTGCGCGGCCTCGGTTTTCAGCCACTCATTCCAGACCTTGTGCGCGCTGCTGCCGCCGATGCCGGGAATGAGCTTCACCATGCGCATGAAGCTGACTTCATCACGCCGGTTCACGGCGAATTTCATGAAGCAGGCCACGTCCTTCACATGAGCCTGCTCAAAGAAACGCAGGCCACTGGTGATCTGAAAGGGGATGCCGCGGTTCGTCAGCTCCATCTGGATCTCCATGCTGTGGAAATGCGCCCGATAGATGACGGCCATTTCGTTAAACTCCACGCCCTGCTCATTTTGCTCCAGGATGCGCTGAGCGATGAAAGAGGCCTGGGCGCTGCTGCTATCCAGCGGCACCAGGGCTGGGAGCTGATTTTTTGCTGGCCTTGCGGGCTGGAGGTTTTTGCGAATCTGCGCCTTGTTGTTAGCGATGCTGGCATTCGCCAGAGCCAGCACCTCGGGCACGCTTCGATAATTGACCTCGATCTTGTGGGAGCGGGCCTTCGGCCAGTGCTCGTGAAAGTTGAGGATATTGGTCACATCCGCGCCGCGCCAGGAATAGATGGACTGCGCATCATCACCCACGACCATGAGATTGCCATCCTTGCCGGTGAGCAGCTCCACGAACTCGCACTGGAGGCTATTCGTGTCCTGATACTCGTCCACCAGCACGAACTCAAACTGCTCCCGGTAGCGCTCGCTCAGATCTTGGTTTTCCTTCAGCAGCCGCACGGACTGGGTGAGCAGATCGTCGAAGTCCATGCAGTTGGTTTCGACCTTCTTGTTTTGATACAACTCGCGCAGCCGGATGATGAGGTCAGCCACTTTTTCAAAGTGCGGATAACGTTCTTTGATGAGGCGTGGCAGCGGCGTGCCGGTGTTATCCGCCATGGAGTAGATGTCCCCCAGCACCTCGGCTTTGGGGAAGCGAAAGCCCCCGGTGTCAATGCCGCTGGCGGTGACCACGGTCTCCATGAGATCCTTCTGATCTTCGCGATCCATGATGGAGAAACCTTTGCGATAACCCAGGCGCTCCGCATTCCAGCGCAGCAGTTTATTGCCGATGCTGTGGAAGGTGCCGCTCCAAAGTCGGCGAGTGTCCACGGGCACGAGAGCTGTCACGCGCTCCAGCATTTCTCGTGCGGCCTTGTTGGTGAAAGTGAGCAACAGGATCTGCTCCGGCAGCACACCATTATCCAGCAGCCAGGCCACACGATACGTCAGCGTGCGGGTTTTTCCTGAGCCTGCACCGGCGATGACCAGCGTCTGTCCAGGCGGTGCTGTGACAGCGGCATACTGCTGCTCATTCAGCTCGGCCTGGTAGTTGATGCGCGGGCCGGATGGGGTTTTGGAGGTGTGCAGCGTGTAGTCGCGGGACATGGTGACAGGCTCAGTGCTCAGCGCGGCCCGCTGAGTCAACCGGGAAAGTGATTCAGCGCAGGCGGTGAATGCTGGCCTTTTGGCCTGAAGGCAGCGCAATGGCGTCTCCGGTGAGCTTGCCCATGAGCCTAGCCCCGAGCGGTGATGCTGGTGTGATGACCATGATTTCCTGCCCGTCCATCTGCACCTCCAGCCCACCCTCAGCCGGTCCCATAAAATACTCATCCTGAGAGGCACCTGTTTTTAGAGTGACCCATGATCCCAGCCGTACCGTCTCGCTGATCAGGCTTGCCTGAGGCTTCAGCTGACCAAAATCATGCAGTGCCTGCCGCAGCTCCTCAACCCGTTGGGCCTGACCTCGTGCCACATAGGAGGCCTCCAGCGTGCGTGTGTCGTACTTGTTTTCCGCTTTGCTGTCCGGGTCTGTGGCGGCGGCGTAGGAGGCGCGTGCGCCTTGGGTGAGAGCCTCCAGCTCGACTTCGAGACGGCTTAGGATGGCAGTGAGGACAGCAGATTTTTCCATGATGACTTGGGCAGGCTTTCCATTTGCACGGCTGGCGCTGCTTTCCACACTTCTCGCTCATGGCACGGCATCTTCTTCATCTTTCCCTTCTCCTTTGCACCTTCATCCTCGTCTCCTGTCAGTCTGAGGGCGGTGGTGACCCACGGCAGCTTGAGTATCGCCGCCTCTCCATCGCCTCCGAGCCTCCCGGTGACTATTTCGTAGGTCGCCGCTTCCACATCGAGCGCACGCACTTCTGGGGCTATGTCCGCCGTCCGGCAGAAAGCTGGGATAAATCTCGCCTCGTCGTCATCAATGAAAAATTCATGAAGCAGCCAGACCGCTACCCCGAAGTGCCAAACGGAGATGGCCCCGCCTATGGTAGCGACCACAACACCGAGTATCGCCTCTGGGGCTACTATTCGGGCCGCAAAGCCTACGATCCCAACAGCAATCTCATGCTGCCCGAGTTCGTCCTTCAGCGCTACGAGGTGAAAAACGAGTCCCCCGGCTGGCTCTTCAAGCCTAACGAAAAATTCACCGGCAATCGTCTTCTCCGTGGTGAGCCAGGCGCTACTCCTGGCGGTCGTTAATCCCTTTTACTTCTGCACTGATATGAAACGCTGGCGCATCGCAGGCATCAATTTTGATCACTTTCACATGGGCGATCTGCTGCGCCAGACGGCCAGCCATCCCGCTTGCGAGATCGTCGCCATCAGCGATGAGCAGCCCGAGCGCATGGTCAGCGCCGCGAAAAATTTCAACCTACGCGAGGATCAAGTCTTCACCGACTACCGAGCCTGCCTAGAGCAGACCAAGCCTGACATCGTCATCCTCTGCCCGGCAGCTTCCAAGCATGGTGAGTGGGTTTCCAAAGTCGCTCCCTTCGGCGCACACATCATCATGGAGAAACCGTATGCAGGCTCCGTCGCTGAGGCCGACGCCATGGCCGCCGCTATGAAGCCAACGGGGAAAACCCTGGCCATCAACTGGCCGCTCGTCTGGGATGCCGGGCAGCAGACCGCTCACCGTTTGATCCAGGAAGGCCTCATCGGCGCACCCCTAGAGTTCCAGCATTGCGGTGGCAATCGCGGCCCGCTTTATCATGGGGCCGACAAGATCGAGCACGAACCCAGCGCCGAAGAAAAAGCCGTCAGCTGGTTTTACAGCAAAGCCCAGGGCGGTGGCTCCATGCTCGATTACATGGGCTACGGCACCACCCTCGGCACCTGGCATCTGGGCGGCAAACTGCCCTTGGAAGTCTCCTGCACCTGGCACACCACGCCCGGCTTGGAAGTTGATGAGCACAGCATCGCCATCATCCGCTACGCCCACGGCCTCAGTCGCAGTGAGACTCGCTGGGGCACCTTCACCGATCCCTGGATCCACCAGCCTCAGCCGCGCTGCGGCTTCGTTATCCGTGGCAGTGATGGCACACTCTCCTGCTTCGACTATGATAAAACCGTGCGCGTCCAAACTCGCGCTCGACCCGAAGGCTACGAACTCCCTGTGGATGTGATCACGTCTCCGAATCGCAACCCTATCGAGCATGTCATCCATCATCTGGAAACAGGAGCCCCCCTGATCGGTCCCCTCACCCTGGAGATCAGTCGCATCGGCCAGCAGATCGTCGATACCGCCTACCTCAGCGCCGAAGCAGGTCGCGCTCTGCCGCTGGTGGGGTAAAAGTGTGGCGGGCACTCCTGCCCGCAGAGATTTGCGGAGGTTTAGCTAGCTAAGCTAAGCATGGAGACTCTCGTGGTCTGACTTGTTCATTGCAAAACCGGGACTGCCCGTGCATCTGCAAGGCATGAGATTTCAAGGTTCAGGTCAGAGACAGACTCGCATCATCAGCGGACAGCAAGTGGCCCCACGCAAAAGTATGGGGCAAAATTTCCTAGTGGATGAATCCATCGCCCAGTGGATCTCGGATCAGATCGCCCCGGATGGCGCGGCTTTCGTCGTGGAGCCTGGTCCGGGGCTCGGTGCCATGACGAAGCATCTTGTGGGCAGGCCCCAGCAGTTGCTGCTGATCGAAAAAGATCACGCGTTGGCTCCTGAGCTGCAAAAGCGTTTTGCCTCACGCAAGGACACGGTCGTGCTACATGATGACGCGACGAAGGTGGACAAGCGCGAGTGGTATCGCCATGGCGATGTGCGCGTGATTGGCAATCTGCCCTACTCCGTGGGGGGCGAGATCCTGAAGCATTTACTGACACCGCCGACACCAGTCACGCAGGCGGTCTTCATGCTGCAAAAGGAGGTCTGTGATCGGCTCGCCGCGCGTGTCGGTGAGGATGGCTACAGCGCCTTGTCCGTCCTGGTGCAGCGTGACTGGGATGTGGAAATGCTGCGCGTGATCCCACCCGAGGCGTTTCAGCCAAAACCGCGCGTGGACAGTGGCATCGTGCGTTTAACCCCGCGTGATCCACGCAGCCTGCCGGTGTGTGACCGCCGCATGTTTGAACGACTGGTGCGGCTGGGCTTCAGTCAGCGACGGAAGCAGATGAAAAACCTTTTGCCCGAAGCCCCTGGAGGCTGGCAGGCGCTGGTCGATTCCCTACAAATGCCTGCCACGCTGCGTGCTGAGGAGCTCAGCGTGGAACAGTGGGTCAATCTCAGCCGCTGGTATGAGCAGCGCACCAGCGCGGATGCGGGACAAAAGGCCAGCGAGATGTTTGATGTGGTGAATGAGCAAAACGAAGTTACGGGCCAGCTAACGCGCGGTGAAGTCCATGCTCGCGGGCTGCTGCACCGAGCGGTGCATGTCTTTGTCATCAACACTCGCGGTGAAATTTTTCTACAAAAACGCTCCCATCTCAAAGACGTCTCACCGCTGAAGTGGGACAGCAGCGCGGCGGGACATCTGGATGTGGGCGAGCCTTATGCGGCCTGTGCCATTCGCGAAACGCGCGAGGAGCTAGGCATCGAAATCACGGGCACGGAGCTGGCGGCGCAACTGCCCGCCGGAACACACACCGACCATGAGTTTGTGGAGCTCCACATCGCGCATCACAACGGCCCGATGAAGTGTTTCCCTGAGGAGATCCCTTACGGTGAGTGGTTTAAACCGGAAACCATCAGTGACTGGGTGCAGGCCCGCCCGCAGGACTTTGCCAAAGGCTTTGTGACCTGCTGGAATGCCTGGAGAAACCGATGATTCCCGGCGTTTACTGAAACCGCATGAAGTTTCGGCCCTGGATTCTCTTTTTGTTCTCTGCACAAGGGCTGGCCGCGCCTGTGGACTTTGTGAAAGAGGTGAGGCCTGTTTTTCAAAAGCACTGCTATGAATGCCACAGTGAGAAGAAGCAAAAGTCGGGACTGCGCCTAGATGTGAAACAAGCGGCACTAAAAGGCGGGGATCATCATGGGCCTGACATCCGGCCCGGAAACGCCAAGGACAGTCCGCTGATCCATTTCATCACCACCCAAGATGAGGACGAGATCATGCCGCCGAATGGCAAGCGTTTGTCTGCCACTGAGATCGACATCCTGAAGCGCTGGATCCTTGAAGGAGCCGCATGGCCCGATGGCGTGGACAGCGCCAAGATCGAAGACAAACGCGATCACTGGGCCTTCAAGCCCTTGCAGGTCGTGGATTCCAAGATGGCGAGCATTGATGCCTTCATCGACACGAAGCTTCGCGAGCACGGGCTTCAGAGATCCGCCAAGGCAGAACCAACCGCTTGGCTGCGTCGTGTCACCTTTGATCTCACCGGACTGCCGCCGACACCGGATGAAGTCGCGTCGTTTCTCCAAGACAGGAATGAAGACGCCGTAATTGAGCGGCTACTCGCATCGCCACGCTACGGCGAACGCTGGGCGCAGCATTGGCTGGATGTCGTGCGTTATGCCGATACGCACGGTTTTGAAGTCAACACGGAGCGCCCGAACGCCTGGCCTTATCGTGACTACGTCATCGCGGCCTTTAACCAAAACACGCCCTATGATGTCTTTATCAAAGAGCAGCTCGTCGGTGACGCCCTGGGGCAAGATGCCGCGACGGGTTTTCTGGTAACGGCTTCGGTTTTACTGCCAGGCCAGATCGGCAAGGACGAGCCCTCGAAGCGACTCGCACGCCAAGATTCCATTGATGAAATGGTCGTCAACATCGGCCAGACCTTTCTGGGGCTGAGCATCGGCTGCGCTCGCTGTCATGATCACAAATTCGATCCCATCTCCGCTAAAGATTATTATGCCATGCAGGCCATCGTCGCTGGAGTGGAATACGGAGACCGTGATCTGAAGACGCCTGAAGCCATGGCCGCTCGCGCTGAAGCCGTACGCCTGAAGCCACGCGTCCAAGAGATCGACAAAGAGCTCTCGCGCTTTGTGCCGCTGGTGAATTCCGGCGTGAAGCGCCCCATGATCAATGCCCGTGAAAATGCGGATCGTTTTGCGCCCATCAAAGCCAAGCGGGTGCGTTTCACCATCAAAGCCACGAATAATCTGGAGCCCTGCCTTGATGAGTTGGAAGTCTTCAACACAGAGGGCGCGAACGTCGCCCTCGCTACGGCTGGTGCGACACGCAAGTCGGGTGGAGACATCGGTGTCGCAGAACGTCACGAGCTGCGTTTCATCAATGACGGCCGCTACGGCAACTCACGAAGCTGGATGGCCAAAGAAAAAGGCCGAGGCTGGATCGAACTCGAGTTTGCGAAAGAACAAAGCATCGAACGTGTCGTCTGGGGACGTGATCGCGAAGGTAAATTCACGGACCGACTGGCCATTGATTATCAAATCGAAGTCGGTCATCTCGACGGACGCTGGCAAACCATCGCCGATGCGAGCGACCGGCAGAAATTTAATCCCCTAAGCAACAAGCCCGTGAAGCCTTCTTTCGAAGGCCTGAGCCCGGATGAAGCGAAGCAGGCACGAAACCTCATCCTGGAAAAAGCGCAGATCGAGGCAAAGATCAAAGCCGCTGAGAATGCCCAAAAAGCCTTCGCAGGCACTTTTCGAGCGCCGGATGCCATTCATCTTCTCAACCGTGGCGACCCCGAGCAGCCACAGGAGCTCGTCCAACCCGCTATGCTCAGTGCCTTTGGGGATGTGAAGCTGCCGTTGGACACCGCAGAACAACAACGCCGCAAAAGCCTGGCCGAGTGGATCATCAGCCCGCAGAATCCTCTCACCGCGCGAGTGATGGTGAATCGAATCTGGCAAGGGCATTTTGGCGCAGGGCTGGTCGCCACGCCGAGTGATTTTGGTCGCAACGGTATGAAACCAACCCATCCCGAACTGCTTGACTGGCTTGCCGCAGAGTTTATCCGCAGTGGTTGGAACGTAAAATACCTGCACCGACTCATCCTGAATTCAGCCACCTATCGCCAAAGCAGCCGGGCTGCCGGCTCTGAAACCTTCAGTGCTAAGGCCGCCACGATGGATGCCGATGTTCGTCTGCTTTGGCGCTTTCCGAGCCGTCGCCTGGAAGCTGAGAGCATCCGTGACTCCATGCTGGCCGTGAGTGGACAGCTGAATCTGAAGATGCACGGGCGCGGCTACAATCTCTTTGATCAACGCGGCGGACTCAGCGGGTTCGACCCCATCGAAGTCTTCACGCCAGAGAACCAACGGCGCATGATTTACGCCCACAAAGTCCGTCGAGAGCCAGAGACTGTCTTTGGTGCCTTCGACTGCCCCGACGCCGGACAGAGCACAGCCACCCGCCGAGCCAGCACCACCCCCATTCAAGCCCTAAACCTGTTCAACAGTCGCTTCACCATTGCCCAATCCGAAGCCTTTGCCGCGCGCGTGAAAAAGGAGGCGGGGGAGGGGCTGACTCAACAAATCAGTCACGCCTATCGTCTCGCGCTATCTCGACAGCCGTCTATTGACGAAAATAGAGACGCACTTCCAGTGGCTGGAGCACATGGTTTGTCTTCGCTTTGTCGGTCTCTATTGAACTGCAATGAATTTCTCTTCCTGCCTTGAGTTGGCTCATGCCTCCGAATTGATGAACATGTAACCAGCACTGCGTACGGTGCGGATATATTTGGGTTCATGCGCGTCATCACCGAGCTTTTTGCGCAATGCAGCGATGTGAACGTCGATGCTGCGATCAAAGACCTCGTATTGACGGTCTCGGAGAGACTCGATAAGGGCTTCACGAGATTTGATGCGGCCGCGTGATTTCATCAGAGAGCACAGAATATCAAACTCCACCGGAGTGAGGACGAGTTGGGTGTCGTTTTGGGTTGCGACTCGTGCATCAAGATTCAGGCGCACCGTTCCGACAATGATCTCTTTCACAGCCACTTCTGTCGGGCTGACCTGAGCTAGATTGGAGCGGCGAGTCACCGCACGAAGGCGAGCGAGAAGTTCGCGGGTGGAGAATGTTTTCGGCAGGTAGTCGTCGGCTCCTATTTCAAGCCCGACAATGCGGTCCGCCTCCTCACCACGAGCCGTGAGCATCAAAATCGGCACCGCTGATTTGGCGCGAATGCGACGCAGAACTTCAAAGCCGTCACAGCCTGGCAGCATGACATCAAGAATGATGGCGTGCCATGGCGCTGAGAGCGCGCGCTCAGCACCTTCAGGGCCTGTATGCACCGTCTCGATGTAGTATCCAAGAGGCACTAGATAGTCCCGAATAAGCCCGGCGAGCTTGCGGTCATCATCAATGATGAGGATATGTGTGAGTCCGTCAGAGAAGGTAAGATTGTCGGGAGGCATTATCCTCAGGATAGTGTCGGGTGACTTAAATGGGAGCGGAGATGAATGTATGGCATAACACACTTTACCTCGGAATGCAGTTTCGCTCTGTGAGAGGGTGTATTCTATAGCTTCAGGAAGGAAGGCAGACATATGGTTTTGTGAAAAACTGCAAATGAAGTCAAATAACTTTTGACTTCGACAAGGCACACTCTAGTTTCACAGCCACTTTTTCGGGAAATGACCGAGGTGCGACATGTCACAGCGAAAGCTAAACGACGTGTCATTGCCTCGGTTTTATCGTCGAAAGAGGAGGAGATTCCCCTGTGAGTCGCCGCCGGTAAATGCTGATGTAGCTCAGTGGTAGAGCACGTCCTTGGTAAGGACGAGGTCAAGGGTTCGACTCCCTTTATCAGCTCCAGCGATGGCGTACATTGGTCTTCTCCGTTACACGACAAACGAACTAGACAGTCCAAGCGCAATAAACTTATCCCAACATGGCTAAAGAAGCATTCCAACGCAACAAGCCGCACGTCAACATCGGCACCATCGGTCACGTTGACCACGGCAAAACCACGCTCACCGCTGCAATCACGACTACTCTTGCTACGAAGGGTTTCGCTGAAGCGAAGAAGTATGATGAAATCGACGCCGCTCCTGAAGAAAAGGCACGCGGTATCACCATCAACACTGCTCACGTTGAGTACCAAACAGACAATCGTCACTACGCACACGTGGACTGCCCAGGCCATGCTGACTATGTGAAAAACATGATCACGGGTGCTGCCCAGATGGATGGAGCGATCCTCGTCTGTTCCGCTGCTGATGGTCCTATGCCACAGACACGCGAGCACATCCTGCTTGCCCGTCAGGTGGGTGTTCCAGCCATCGTTGTCTTCCTGAACAAGGTTGACATGGTTGACGATCCAGAGCTTCTCGATCTCGTTGAGATGGAAGTTCGTGACCTCCTCTCCAAATATGAATTCCCTGGCGACGACATTCCGATCGTTAAGGGTTCGGCTCTTAAAGCCCTTGAGGGTGACGAAGAGCAGCGCGCTAACATCCTTAAGCTGATGGAAGCCGTTGATAACTATATCCCACTTCCTGAGCGTCCAATCGACCAGGACTTCCTCATGCCAGTTGAAGACGTGTTCGCGATCGAAGGTCGTGGTACTGTCTGCACAGGCCGTGTCGAGCGTGGTATCATCAAGAAGATGTCTGAAGTCGAAATCGTCGGTATCCGCGATACACTCAAGACAACCGTCACAGACATCGAAATGTTCCGCAAGCTTCTCGACGAAGGTCGTGCTGGCGACAACGTTGGTCTCCTTCTTCGTGGTGTTAAGAAAACCGACATCGAGCGCGGTCAAGTTATCGCCAAGGTTGGTTCCGTGAAGCCACACAGAAAGTTCAAGGCTGAGATCTATGTTCTCTCCAAGGACGAAGGTGGTCGTCATACCCCATTCTTCAACAACTATCGCCCACAGTTCTATTTCCGCACAACGGACGTTACTGGTAGCGTTACCCTTCCTGAGGGTGTTGAAATGGTGATGCCTGGTGACAACGTCTCAATCTCTGTTGAGCTGATCACCCCAATCGCTATGGAAAAGACGATCCGTTTCGCTATCCGCGAAGGTGGTAAGACAGTGGGTGCCGGCCGCGTTGCCGAAATCCTTGACTAATTGTGCTAGTGTAAAGTTCGCTTGTTAGAATCACTTGGGAGTCTGTGCGCCAGGCTCCCAAGTTGATTCAAAAACAAAGCTGTCTTTACAAAGTGATATTAGTCAGTATCTGCAATGAAGGAATAAACAGGTCAGTAGCTCAATTGGTAGAGTAGCGGTCTCCAAAACCGTCGGTTGGGGGTTCGAGTCCCTCCTGGCCTGCCATCCTTCAAAGCGGACTTAAAGATCAATCAATTGTTAATCTGACATGAGCCGCATTTTTGCCTACTGGAACGAGGTCGTACTCGAATTGAAGAAAGCCACTTGGCCTTGGGACCCTAAAGAAAAGGGCTTTGCCAAATATAAGGAACTGAATGATTCCACAATCGTGGTCTTCATTGCGATGCTTCTCCTTGGTGGATTCGTGGCCTTTTTTGATACGGCTTTTCGTTGGGCTTTTGACGGCTTGACCCGTTATTTCTCTGGCTTGTAAAAGCCGCGTTTGTTCATTTTAACGTTTTTAGTTTTCCGTCAATCTTATGGGAGCCATCCCCGCACCTCGTGACCAATGGTATGTAATCCACGTTCGTTCAGGTTTTGAACAGAAGGTGCGTGATTCCATGCTCCGCAGAATTCAGACAGAAGAGATGGGGGATTACATTTTCGAGGTTCTTGTTCCTACTGAGCGAGTTTCGGAAGTTAAGAAAGGCAAGCGTTCTGAAAGTAATCGGAAGTTCTTCCCCGGTTATGTCATCGCCAACTGCCACCTTCTTGACGAACATAATCGTCTCGTAGATCGCACATGGTATTTCGTTAAGGAAACCGATGGTGTTTTGAATTTCGCAGGCACCAAAGATCATCCGATTCCAATGCGTCAACGTGAAGTTGATGGAATGCTGGCACAGGTGCGTGATAAAGACGAAAGTGCTGTGCCTAAGATCGCATTCAATGTCGGTGACAGCGTGCGTGTTGCCGATGGTCCGTTTGAAAGCCAAACGGGTATCATTGAGGAAATTGATCCTGAGCGCGGCGTTCTCCGAGTCTCTGTTAATATCTTCGGTAGATCAACACCGGTGGACCTGGAATACTGGCAGGTCGAAAAAAATAATCAGTAGTAACGACGGAAGGCTGCCGTCACAATCTCAAGCAAGCGAACAACACCCATGGCAAAAGAAATCGTTAAACTCATCAAGCTCCAGATCAAAGCTGGTGCTGCTAATCCAGCTCCACCCATTGGTCCTGCACTCGGTCAGGCTGGGGTGAACATCATGGCTTTCTGTAAGGAATTCAACGCCGCTACGCAAAAAGCTGGTGGTGATGTCCTTCCAACAGTCATTACGGTCTACAAAGACAAGAGCTTTACCTTCATCACCAAGCAGCCTCCTGCTTCGAACATTCTGAAGAAAGTGGCAAACATTGCCTCTGGCTCAGGTGAAGCGGCGAAGAAAAAAGTGGCGAAAATCACCAAAGCTCAATTGCTCGAAGCAACTAAACTGAAGCTTGTTGATCTTAACACCACTGATCTTGAGCGTGCCTCACGCATCATGGCAGGAACAGCCCGCCAAATGGGCATCGAAATTATCGACTAACACTAACCGCAGGAGAACGGTTTACGTTCGAGAGCACTGCAAAAAATCATGCAAACCAGAAGCAAAAGATATAAGAAAGCCGCTGAGATGATTCCGGCGGGAAAAATTTTCACCTTGGAAGAGGCAGCAGACTTGGTCCGCAAGCTCCCAGGGACAAAATTCAATCAGACCGTTACCCTCTCTCTTCACATGGGTGTTGATCCGAAGAAGGGTGACCAAATGGTTCGTGGCACATGCCCACTTCCACATGGTTCTGGTAAAGTCGTTCGTGTCGCCGTTTTCGCTGTTGGCGCAGCTGCTGATGCAGCCAAGGCCGCCGGAGCTGAAGTCGTGGGTTACGAAGACCTTATCGCCAAAGTTAAAGAAGGTGACATGAATTTCGACGTCGCCATCGCTACCCCGGCAGCAATGAATGAAGTTCGTAAACTTGGTAAGCAACTCGGACCTCGCGGTTTGATGCCAAACCCAAGAACAGGTACCGTGACTGATGACACCGCAGGTGCAGTCAAGGCTGTTAAAGCTGGTCGTGTGGACTTCAAGCTCGATAAGAATGGCAACATCGCCAGCACTATCGGCAAAATCCAATTTGAAACCGCCTCCTTGGCTGAAAACGGTACTGCTTTGATCGACGCTATTGTGCGTGCCAAGCCTGCCTCAGCCCGTGGCAAGTACGTCCACAGCATCACGCTCGCTGCGACCATGTCGCCAGCTCTGCGCATTGATGTTTCCAAGTATGTGAAACTGTAATTCTGGATAATCTGAAATATGAAAGCTGAAAAAACATTGGTCATCGAAGATCTGCTCAAGCGGATCAATGCCTCCCCTTTTCTATTCGTTGTCGATTACACCGGACTGACAGTGGACAAATTCGCGGAATTACGCAAGCGCCTCAACGTTGGCGGTGCAGAAATCCACGTCTTCAAAAATAACTTGGTGAAGAAAGCTGCCGAAAAAGCTGGGTACCCTGGTGAAATCGGCACACATCTCACTGGTCAGAGCGCTTACGTCACTGGATCTCAAGATGTCTGTGCTACCGCCAAGATCCTTAAAAACTTCACTGCTGAATTCACAAAACCTGTGATGAAAGTTGGTGTGCTCGACGGCAATCTCCTAGATGCCGCTAGCATCAAGACTCTGGCTGATCTGCCTTCACGCGAAGTTCTTCTTTCCCAACTTCTTGGAATGTTGCAGGCTCCCGCTTCCGCTCTTGCCCGTGTCCTTAAAGCCAAGGCTGAGCTTGATGGCGGCCCGGCAGAATCCGAAGCACCTTCCGCAGAATCCGCACCTGCTGAGGCCGCTGCCGCCGAAGCTGCACCTGCTGAAACAGAAGTCACACCTGCTTAATACCGAACCCTTTGAACAGATGGCCCGTTAAAAGGCCTGAACATAAACACCTAATGGTACCTCGCCGGAGCGAAAGCTTTCGCTCTTAAACCAACCGAAGCTTCGGCAATCGGCGAAACCGACAAAATAATATGGCTGACCTAAACAAAATCGTTGAAGAACTCAGTGGCCTTACCGTCATGGAAGTTTCAGAACTTGTGAAATCTCTCGAAGAAAAGTGGGGCGTTAGCGCTGCTGCTCCTGCTGCTGCTGTCGCAGCTGGCGGAGGCGGAGCCGCCGCTGCCGTTGTCGAAGAGAAGACTGAATTTGACGTTGTCTTGACTGACGCTGGCACTAACAAGATCGCCGTGATTAAGGAAGTTCGCGGCGTGGTTGCAGGCCTTGGCTTGGCTGAAGCGAAGAAGCTCGTTGAGAGCGCTCCGCAGAAGCTCAAGGAAGGTTGCAAGAAGGAAGAAGCGGAAGAAATCAAGAAGAAGCTTGAAGCCGCTGGCGCCAAAATCGAGATCAAGTAATCTCACCCTCTTTTCCGTGTGTTGCCTGAGGGCAACACACGGCTTAAAGAGAAGACTAAGTCTCGCTTTCGAAAAAGTTACATACACGACATGCCAGTTCTTTTCCCTGAAATCACCAATCAACACGCTGCAAAAAGAGCGTTGGATGTGGTGTCTCACGGGGACTCAGTGTCGTATCCCTTTCCCAATTGCCTGAGTTTGGACGCTAGTCCGGGCTCTGGCTTCGTTATTTTCACACTGGAAAATCAAAATTTCGGGCTGGCCGCCTGACTTCTAGATCTCCTTTGTTTCGTGGAGAACTCCCTCCACACCCCCATCGACAACGCCATCCAGTAGCCTCCCCACCTTGCTTATGTCCCAGCGCACCAACTTTGGCAAGATCCATGAAGTCTCCGAGCCACCGAATCTGATCGAGATTCAACTTCGCTCGTATGAAGACTTCCTTCAGAAAAACATTCTCCCAAGCAAACGCAAGGAAGTGGGACTACAGGCAGTCTTCAAGGAAGTCTTCCCGATCGAGAGTTACGATCAAAAGATGACCCTTGATTTCGTCCTCTATGAAATCGGTGACCCGAAACTCAATTCGCTGGAAGCTATCCGCGAAGCTGAGACCTACAGCGCACCTCTTTATGTCACTTTCGAACTGAAAGACGAGGCTGGCGCCAAGCAGGAGCGTGTTTACATGGGGGAAATTCCTCTCATGACAGACCGCGGCACTTTCGTCATCAATGGCGCTGAGCGTGTGGTTGTCAGCCAGCTTCATCGTTCTCCTGGTATCTGCTTTGAAAGCAGCCAGCATCTGAATGGCCGCTGGTTGTATGGTTTCCGCATCATTCCTGACCGCGGAACATGGTTGGAAGTTCAGTTCGATACGAACGATCTTCTTTACGTTTATTTGGATCGTCGTCGTCGTCGTCGCAAGTTCCTGGCTACCACACTTCTACGCGTCATTGGTTACTCGAAAGATGAGGACATTCTGAAGCTCTTCTACAACATCGAGGACATGAAGCTCAAGGAAGGTCTCTCTGAAGAAGAGATCTCATCCAAGTTGCTGTTCCGTGATATTCTTGATGGCGAATTGATTGTGGCCCGTGCCTATGAGCCGCTGACGGCAGGTGTTGTTCGCCAACTGATTCAGCTTGGCCACAAGACAATCAAAGTTATCACGGCTTCCCAAGACGACTTGATCGTTACCTCTCTTCGCAAGGATCCTGCTAAGGACGAGGAAGAAGCCCTCAAAGAAATCTATCGTCGTCTCCGCCCTGGTGATCCTCCGACTGTTCCTAATGCTCGCGCCTTGGTGAAGCGCCTGTTCTTTGATCCCAAACGCTATGACCTGACTCGTGTCGGTCGTTACAAGATCAATCAAAAGCTAGCTCTCAAGACCGACTCTGACATGCGCATCCTTGATGCCAACGATGTCGTGACGGCGATGAGCTATTTGTTCAAGCTCCGCGCTGGTGAAGGTCTTCTGGATGATATTGATCATCTCGGTAGCCGCCGTGTTCGTGCCGTGGGTGAGTTGCTTGCCAATCAGTGCCGCGTGGGTCTTGCCCGCACCGAGCGTTTGGTGAAAGAGCGCATGACCTTGTTCGATGTGAACATGGACACCATGACCCCCGCCAAGCTGGTCAATCCAAAGGCTCTCAGTGCTGTTGTTCGTGACTTCTTTGGTCGCTCTCAGCTCAGTCAGTTCATGGATCAGATCAATCCTCTGGCTGAACTGACACACAAGCGTCGTCTTTCCGCTCTTGGACCTGGTGGTTTGAATCGTGACCGCGCAGGTTTTGAAGTTCGCGACGTTCATCCTTCCCATTACGGTCGTATCTGCCCAATTGAGACTCCTGAAGGTCCGAACATCGGTCTGATCAACTCCTTGGGCACTTATGCCCGCATCAATGAGTTCGGCTTCATCGAAACCCCTTATCGTCCAGTTAAAGACGGTGTGGTGGCTGACAAGATCGAGTATCTCACCGCTGATCAGGAAGAAAATCACTACATCGCCCAGGCCAACAACCGCCTGGATGAAAAGGGTCACTTCATTGGTAACAAAGTAACCGTGCGTTATCGCGGTGACTTCCTCGAAGTCGAGCCCGAGAAGCCTTCCTTGATGGACGTTTCTCCGAAACAGCTCGTTTCGATTGCTGCCAACCTGATTCCTTTCCTTGAGCATGATGATGCTAACCGTGCCTTGATGGGCTCGAACATGCAGCGCCAAGGTGTGCCACTGCTCGAAGCGGAAGCACCACTCGTCGGAACCGGAATGGAAGGTAAAACGGCCCGTGATTCACGTGCTGTGGTTGTTGCGGATGCCAATGGAACTGTCGCCAGCGCCACCGCTGATGTCATCGTTGTCACAAAAGATGGCAATCTGCCAGTCACTGACAAAATCTTCCTCGCTGATCCGCTGAAATCTATTCAGACGGACCCAGAGAAGGGGACTTATGTTTATCCTCTCCGCAAGTTTGGCCGCTCCAATGCAGGCACCTGCATCAACCAGCGTCCTTTGGTGAAGCGTGGTCAGAAGATCAAGAAGGGTGATGTCATCGCTGACGGTCCTTGTACGGATCAAGGTGAGCTAGCCATCGGCAAGAACATGCTCGTGGCGTTCATGCCATGGAATGGTTACAACTTCGAAGATGCCATCGTCATCAGTCGTCGTGTTTCCAAAGAGGACATCTATACTTCCATTCACATCGAAGACTTTGATGTCATCGCTCGTGACACGAAACTTGGGCCCGAAGAAATCACGCGTGATATTCCAAACGTGGGTGATGAAGCTCTGAAGAACCTCGATCAAGACGGCGTCGTTCGTGTTGGTGCGGAAGTGAAACCTGGCGACATTCTTGTCGGTAAGATCACTCCTAAATCCGAAACAGAACTGGCACCTGAAGAGCGTCTTCTTCGTGCAATCTTCGGTGAAAAGGCTGCTGACGTTAAAGATACCTCTCTGCGCGTGCCTTCCGGCTGTGCTGGTATCGTGATGGATGTTAAACTTGCTCAGCGTGGTGGTATCAATGCCGGAGAGAAGGAAAAACTTTCTCCAGCAGAAGCCAAAAAGCAGATCAAGCAGATCGAAGAAGATTACCGCACGAAGAAAGAAGACCTCACCGAGCAGCTCACTGAAAAACTCAGCGACATCCTGCTCAATGAGAAGATCCCTCTCGATGTTGTTAACGGACAGACTGGTGAAATCATCATCGGCTCCAACAAGAAGATTACCAAGACTCTGCTGCGCAAGTTGGCTGAGACTTATGACTCTGTTGAAATCGACCCAAGTCCGATCCGTAACAAGATCTTCGACATCATTCACAGCTTCGAGCAGAAGTTTGCTGACGCCGATATGGAGCGCGAGCGCAACCTCGACCGCATTGAAACAAGCGAAGATGGTGCGGCTGATGGTGTCGTGAAGCAGGTTCGTGTTTTTGTCGCCAGCAAGCGTAAGCTCAGCGTCGGTGATAAGATGGCCGGACGTCATGGAAACAAAGGCGTTGTTGCTACGATCGTGCCAGAAGAAGACATGCCGTTCCTCGAAAATGGAACACCTGTCGATATTTGTCTCAATCCTCTCGGCGTGCCTTCACGAATGAACGTTGGTCAGGTTCTTGAAACCCATCTTGGTCTTGCCGCCAAGGCTCTGGGACTCAAGATTGCGACGCCTGTGTTCGATGGTATTCCTGAAACCAAGATCATGGAGTACATCAAGGATGCCAAGAAAGTTCCTGGTTATGAATGGATGGGACTGAACGGCAAATCCAAACTGTTCGATGGACGCACTGGCGAGCCATTCAATCTCGATGTCGTGGTTGGATACATTTACATGCTGAAGCTGGGACATCTCGTCGCTGACAAGATCCATGCTCGTGCTGTCGGCCCTTACTCCTTGGTGACTCAACAGCCTCTCGGCGGTAAGGCCCAATATGGTGGTCAGCGCTTCGGGGAAATGGAAGTCTGGGCTCTCGAAGCCTACGGTGCTGCTTACACGCTTCAGGAACTCCTCACCGTGAAATCGGATGACGTTCAGGGACGCACACGCATCTATGAGCAGATCGTCAAAGGTGACAATGCTCTCGAAGCCGGCACGCCTGAGTCCTTCAACGTGTTGATCAAAGAAATGCAGTCTCTCGGTCTGGATGTGAAAGTCCACAAACGCGCCAACATTGACGCTGATGTGGAAGCCATCGAGCGCTTCTCTGCCGGTGCCTAATCAACCCTGAACCAAGCAACTAACTTTAACGCATCAAATAACGACTATGAATGCTGACGCGAGCTTGAAAGAAATCTTCGGGGAGAAACCAGCGGGTGAGGAGTTCGACTTTGTGTCGATCTGTATCGCCTCGGCGGATCGCATCCGTTCCTGGAGTTCCGGTGAAGTCAAAAACCCGGAAACCATTAACTACCGCACGTTCAAACCTGAAAAGGGCGGCCTTTTCTGTGAACGTATCTTCGGACCAACCCGTGACTGGGAGTGTGCCTGCGGTAAATATAAGCGCATTAAACACAAGGGTGTGATCTGTGATCGCTGCGGTGTCGAGGTAACACTCTCCCGCGTGCGCCGTGAGCGCATGGGCCACATTGAATTGGCCGTGCCTGTCACTCACATCTGGTTCTACAAATGCATGCCTTCACGCATCGGCCTCATGCTCGACATGACGGCTCGTAGCCTTGAGCGCGTGATTTATTATGAAGACTACATGGTCATCGAGCCAGGAAGTACACCTCTTCAACGCGGACAGCTTCTGACCGAAGTCGAATTGCGTGAAGCCGAAGAACAGTATGGTGCTGACGCTTTCCGCGTGGGCATGGGTGCTGAAGCCATTCGTGACATCTTTAGTCAGATCAATCTGACTGATGCCATCAAGGAACTTGAGGAAGCGATGACCAAAACTCGCTCCAAGCAGATCCGCAAGAAGCTGGCGAAGCGTTTGAAGCTTTGCCAAGGTTTTGCTGAATCTCACAGCCGCCCAGAGGCCATGATCATGGAAGTTCTTCCAGTCATTCCTCCAGATCTTCGTCCGCTGGTGCCACTCGAAGGTGGACGCTTTGCGACCTCGGATTTGAACGACCTCTATCGTCGTGTCATTAACCGTAACAATCGTCTCAAGAACCTCCTACAGCTGCGCACACCGGATGTCATCATCCGCAATGAAAAGCGTATGCTTCAGGAAGCTGTGGATGCGTTGTTCGACAACGGCCGTCACGGACGCCCAGTGACTGGTGCTGGCAATCGCCCGCTGAAGTCACTCTCAGACATGCTCAAAGGTAAGTCTGGCCGTTTCCGCCAAAACTTGCTCGGTAAACGCGTCGATTACTCTGGACGTTCCGTTATCGTGATCGGTCCTGACTTGAATCTGAATCAATGTGGTCTTCCGAAGAAGATGGCTCTTGTTTTGTTCGAGCCATTCATCATCCGTCGCTTGAAGGAAATGGGCTTGGTTCATACCGTCCGTTCTGCCAAGAAGATGATTGAGCGCCGCACGCCTGAAGTGTGGGACATTCTCGATGAAGTGACCAAAGGACATCCGGTTCTTCTGAATCGTGCTCCGACACTTCACCGTTTGTCCATTCAGGCATTCGAGCCAAAGCTCATCGAAGGTGAGGCCATCCGTGTGCATCCTCTTGTTTGCGGTGCTTACAATGCTGACTTCGACGGTGACCAGATGGCTGTTCACGTTCCTCTTTCCATTGAAGCTCAAATGGAAGCTCGCCTCCTGATGCTTGCGCCGAACAATCTGTTCAGCCCTGCCAGCGGTAAGCCCATCATGACGCCTTCGCAGGACATTCCTCTGGGCTGCTACTTCCTGACTTATCTTCGTGAGATCCACCTTGCTGGTGATTCGAAGAAGAAAGGCGAAACCTTCGAGCGCATGCCGATCTTCAATGATCCAGCCGAAGTCGAGTTTGCTCTCTCTGAAAGCTCATTGGGTCTCAACGACAAGATTCGTTACAAGAACCCAGACTACCTTCAGGAAAAGCGTGCCTTTGGTGACCCCTCCAAGCCATTCATCGAGACGACCGCTGGACGTGTGCGTTTCAATGAGATCTGGCCTTTGAAGCTTGGCTTCATCAATAACACCGTTGGCAAGAAGCAGATTTCGGACATCATCTGGCGTTGTTTCCAGACGGTTGGTCAGAAAGAAACCGTTGCTTGCCTTGATCGCCTGAAGCAACTCGGCTTCCGCGAAGCGACTCGCTCCGGTTGCTCCATCGGTATCACGGACATGGTGATTCCTGATGCCAAGAAAGTCGGCCTCGAAAAAGCCTACAAGGAAATCGAAGACGTCGAAAAACTCTATCGTCGTGGTCTTATCACGCACGGTGAGCGCTATCAGAAGATCGTGGACGTTTGGACCCAGGTGGGTGACCAGACTGCCGACGAAGTGTTCCGCACGCTGGAATACAATGATGGCAAGAAGCATCACAACCCACTTTACGTGATGGTGACTTCCGGTGCCCGAGGCAACCGCACGCAGATTAAGCAGCTTGCTGGTATGCGCGGTCTGATGGCCAAGCCATCTGGTGAAATTATCGAGCGCCCGATTACTTCGAACTTCCGTGAAGGTCTGAGCGTTCTCGAATACTTCATTTCCACTCACGGTGCTCGTAAAGGTCTGGCTGATACCGCCCTCAAGACGGCTGACTCCGGTTACATGACTCGTAAGCTCGTCGATGTGTCTCAGGACGTCATCGTGACTGAAGAGGATTGCGGAACCGTCAACGGCATCACACTGGCTTCCATCTATCAAGGTGATGAAGAAGTGGTCGATCTCAAGACTCGCGTCTATGGCCGCACTAGCTGCGAAACCATACATGACCCTGTCACCAAGGAAACGATTGTTTCTGCCAACCAGCTCGTGCTCGAGCACGAAGCGGCTCACCTCACCAAAATCGGTGTCGAGAAGCTGAAGATTCGCTCCGTGCTGACTTGCGAAAGCAAGCGTGGTTGCTGCGCTATGTGCTACGGCCTCAGCCTTGCCACCAGCCGTCTGGTGAAGATTGGTGAAGCTGTAGGTATCGTTGCTGCTCAGTCGATTGGTGAGCCTGGAACTCAGTTGACCATGCGTACTTTCCACGTCGGTGGTGCCGCTATGAGCAGCTTCAAGCAGCCGTTCATCAACGTCAAGAATACCGGAACGATCCGCTATCAAGAA
>CANHTV010000007.1 GCA_947463285.1 Verrucomicrobiaceae bacterium
AAAACCACGAGTTCAAACCACCACGCCTCGTGTTGCTGACAATCCTCGTCCCACCCCAAAACGCGAAGAGCCACGCCCAACGGTTCCCGTTTCTACACCTAATGGCAACTTCGCAGTTATGACCAAGCCTGCGCCAGAGCCGAAGATCGAGCCTTCACCAGCTCCAGCTCCTCAGATAGCTCCTGCTTCAGATCTACCTTACGGCTCTTCCATTCCTGGCCGTTCTGGTTTCGTGAACAGCCCATATGCTGCCAAGCATCAGCTGGTGGACGTCACTGGCTTGCCTGCAGGCATGGAAGTAAAATGCCCCTACACGGGCAAGCTTTTCCGCGTTCCGCCGCAGTAGTTTGAACAATCTCGACCTTTCTCAAAGCCCTGCCTCTTCACGGATGCAGGGCTTTTTGTTGGTGCGCATAAATAGTTCTGCCCATTCATTATGCGTTTCCTTAGTATTTTCATCTTTATGAAGCCTCTGACGTTTCTTTTCACCGAGGCACTCGTTCTGCCGACTTATGGCAAAGAACTCACCGGCACCTGTTTACCTTCAGACAATGCATGTCCCAAACCAGATCAGGCCCGCGCGAAAATGAGCATAACGGAGGGCTACGAGTTCCGCTGCTTCGCGTATGAGCCGATGGTACAAAATCCCGTCGCCATGACTTGTGATCATCGCGGGCGTTTGTGAGTCGTGAAAGCCTACGAATACCCGAACGGCAAACTCATGTTCACGGCGACGTGCATGGTCTGCCACGAATTCCACGGCGGCGGCCAGAAAGTTGGTCCCGACCTCATCGGCAGCGGGCGCAGCAATCTGAATGCGTTGCTCGCAAACGTGATCGATCCGAATCAAATCATCGGCAACGGCTACGAGAACTTCACCGTAAGCACGAAAGACGGCCGCACACTCGCGGGCCGCATCGTGGAGGACACACCTGGGCAGGTGAAGCTGCTCGGGGCCGGTGGCGCAGCGCAGGTCGTGCCGCGCGATCAGATCGCCGGCTCACGAATACGAAGCAGAGCCTCATGCCGATGGGATTCGGCGGATTGCCCGACGTGGCCTTCCGCGACCTCATTTGGAACATTTTGGCTCTACCTGAAGAAGGGCCGCTCAAAGCCGAAAAGAAGAAACTGCTCATCCAAGGCGTCGAAGTGCCCGAATCAGCCTCACAGCCGAAAAAGACCAACTAGCGTGCCATCGAGGGGAAAGCGTCAGCCTGTGGAATCCCGACTGGAAGGTCTCCGCCCCGATTTTGAGCGCACCCCGGTCAAACTGGCTGAATACCACGGCAAAACGAACGTGCTGCTCATGCACCCCTTCACGGAGAAGAAGACGCCGACGAGCTTTGTGCGAAAGCTGAAGGGGGAGAAGACGATACTGACCTTCAATGTGGCCGCGGATGATCGGGGAGACTGGCTGGTCAAAGTTTTGGTCAACGGTCAAGAGGTCAAGTCCATGACGGTGGACCATGAAAAACCATACTGGAAGACCGTGGAGGTCGATCTGGCGAAGTGGAAGGGCCACGACGTTACGTTACAGAACGAAGGTCACGCAAACGGCTGGGCCTGGGAGTTTGGCTAATGCAATGGGATCACCCTGGAGTGATCTTGGGTCCACTTAGGGCAGAATTGTGTTTGGCGTATCAACGAAAAACTCACTCAGATCAGCTTCGGGGGCATTGTTACGAATGCCTTCGAGGCGGCGACGGCTGCCACGATCGCTGCTAGGGCGGTTGGCGGTGCGTTGTACCAGATCAGTGATCACCGGCGCAGCAACCACAGCGCTCGCAGCCAACAAAGTGAGAGCGATGATGTTTGACGAACTACGGCTCATCCCACGTCCGAAAAGAATGCCCAAGGCACAGCCAGCGGCGGCGGGAGCGATCACAGATGCGTAGGTTTCGTAGCGGCTTTCGGCGGAGCTTTCAGTCATAGCATTGATAACATAGCACCTTCAAAGATTCTCCAAAGTGGAATTTGCTCGTTACGTGTGAATGGGACATCTTTGCATCGCATGAATTCAATTGGCTCCACCTCACGATACGCACTCATTTTAGCAGGAGGCAGCGGCCAGCGTTTTTGGCCGATCAGCCGTGATGCCTTGCCAAAGCAATTGTTAAAACTCTTTGGCGACAAGACACTTCTGGAGATGACGGTGGATCGTCTTGATGGCCTGGTGCCAATCGAAAACATCCTCATCCTGACAAACAAGCAGCAGGAAGCTACGGTGCGGAAGCTGTTGCCGCAGTTGCCCAAGGAAAACATCATCGCCGAGCCTGAAAAGCGTGATACTGCACCAGCCATCGCTCTGGGGGTGGGCTGGGTCCTGGCTCGTGATCCTGGTGCAATCATGATGGTACTGCCTGCCGATCATTTAATCAAAGATCAGAAGGAATTTCAGCGCGTCCTCACCAATGCCATGAAGGCGGCGGAATTTGGCAGCAGTCTCGTCACCATTGGCATCAAGCCCACCTGGGCCTGCCCGAGCTACGGTTATGTAGAGCGCGGCAAGCGCACCGCCTTGCCCGGCATCGAAGATCAGGCTGTGTTTGAGGTGGAACGTTTCCGGGAAAAGCCGAATCCAGATTTGGCCGAGCATTTCCTCAGCCAAGGCACTTTTACCTGGAATGCAGGCATGTTCATCTGGTCTATTCCAGCCATCTTCAGCGAGCTCAGCCGCCACTGCCCTGCTTTGGCTGATTTCGTTTCTGAACTGCGCAACTCCAAGGACTTCAATGCCACAGTTAGCAAGCAATTTGGCAAACTGCCGAAGCTCTCCATCGACTACGCGCTGATGGAAAAAGCCAGCCGCGTGCTGAACATCGAAGCCACCTTTGACTGGGATGACGTGGGCAACTGGACGAGCGTCGGACGCTATCTCAAGTCCGATGACTCAGGCAATCAGCACAACTGCACCCTTTCCCAACTCGACTGCGCTAACAATCTGGTGTTCTCCCAAACAGGCCAGCATGTCGCGCTACTGGGTGTGCAGGATTTGATCGTCGTTTCGGCTAAAGATGCACTACTCATCACCAGCCGCGCCCATGCCGAGAACATCAAAAAACTCGCGGATCTGCTGCCCAAGGAACTGCGCTAAAGTTCCAGCTTGTCAGGGGAGAGGATTGTTCGCACACTCCTCCCATGTCTCCCACACGTCGTCATTTCATCGGCGGTCTCAGTACCGCTCTCGCCGCCACTTGGACTGAAAGCCTGCGCGCTGCGCCTGATCCGAAGAAGGATGTGGTCATCGGCCACGGCAATCACCGTTACAAGGTGAACAAGGACTGGGTGCCTGCCGGACAAGGTCGTTTTCATCCGATCCTGAACTGCCACGAGATGGTGCAGGTCAAAGATGGCCGTCTCTTCATGGTGGGCGATCATTGGGACAATCAGATGCTCGTCTTCAAGCCCGACGGCACGATCCTAGACTCCTGGGGCAGCGCTTGGCCCGGCGGACATGGTCTGACTTTGAGCCAAGAAAACGGCGAGGAGTTCCTCTTCCTCACAGACAGCGGCCTTTGGAAAAGCGGCGGTGGCGGCTATCGCCAAACCGGCCGCGTGACTAAGATGGATCTTACGGGCAAGGAGATCTTCAGCCTCAGCCATCCGATGATGGTCGGTGCGTATGAGCCGGACATGTTTTACAATCCCACTGAGGTCGCCGTCGCGCCGAATGGTGACATCTACGTCGTTGATGGCTACGGCTCGCAGTTTGTGCTCCGCTACGACTCAAATGGCAAGTTCATCCAGCGCTTCGGTGGTAAAGACGGGGTACCGCTGGAACAAAGGCTAAACAACGCCCATGGCATCGCGATTGATACCCGACCAGGGGCAGACAAGGCGACGGTGGTCGTCACCTCGCGTGCTGACAATTGCTTCCGTCGCTTCGCACTGGATGGGAAGTATCTGGAGACCATCGAAGTTCCCGGCGCGATGGTTTGCCGCCCGGTCATCGCAGGTCAGGAAATGTATGCCGGTGTATGCTGGAGCAAAACGCCGGAGATCAACAAGCTGCCACAGAATCCCAGCGGCTTCACCGTGGTGCTGAGCGCTGAAAACAAGGTCATCAGTGCGCCCGGTGGTACCGAGCCGGTCTATGAAAACGGCAAACTCAAGCCGCTGATGCAGGCCGAGCGCGTCTTTGATCATGGTCACGACGTCTGCGTGCTGGAGAATGGCGACCTGATCGTCTGCCAGTGGAATGCATTTCAGACCTATCCGATCAAGCTGGAGCGCGTATGATGTCTTGAGTCTCGCGCTTTGCCGTCATGTCCATGTCTGAAACATCTCCCAAGGTCGTCATTGTCGGCGCAGGCCCCGCTGGCTGCACGCTCGCAGGTTTGCTAGCCAAGCGCGGCATCGACTGTCTCGTTTTTGATGATGATAAAAGGCCCGACTTGCTCGTGGGGGAATCTCTCATCCCTGGCGTGGTGCCTGTGTTTCGTCAGCTCGGTATTGAAGATCGCGTGGCAGCGATGGCGACTCGCAAACCCGGTGCGTCTTTCTTTGTCACTGATGGCGGCCCGCGCCTGCATTTCAGTTTCAAAAACGTCGAAGGTCACCTGCCTCCGTACTCCTACAATACACCGCGGCCTGAGTTTGATAACCTGCTGCGGAGTCGTGCTGAGGAGCTGGGAGCCAAGTTTGTGAGCGCCCGTGCCGAACTGGAGACAGGCACCGAAAATGGCGAGGCTACGATTCGTCTGAGCGCACGCAGTCGTGAGGTTGCCGGGCTACCAGAGGAAGCCAAGCCTCTGCTTATCGACTGCTCAGGTCGCACTCGCGCTTTTGCCCGAGCCATGAATCTACCCACAGAAAAGGGGGAGCGTGACGACATCGCCTACTTTGCCCACTACGAAGACTTTGATCATGATGAAGTCGATCCTGGTCAGGTGATCATCTCCGTGCTCCGAGCAGGCTGGAGCTGGCGCATTCCACTGCCAGGACGGCTTTCCGTCGGTATCGTCGTTTCCAAAGAACATGCGAAGACACTCGGCAGCACTGCTGAAGAGCGTATGGAAAACGCCCTGCGGCAGGAGCCTTTGCTTGCTGAGAAAGCGAAACGTGCCCGCCGCATCACGCCCGTGATGACTTACTCGAATTACCAGCTCCTCGCCGATCGTGGCCATGGCCCCGGCTGGGTGTTGTGTGGTGATGCCTTTGGATTCGTCGATCCCATGCTTTCTCCGGGCCTGTTCATGTCACTCGTCGGTGCCCAGCAGCTCGACTCCTGCCTTTTTGCTCATGGATTGGCTATTTTAAATCAGCCGAAGAAGCTTGCTTGTGCGCTAAACAAATACTCCGCCAGAATCATCGACTGGCATCGCGCCTGGCAGGAACTCGTGCGCTACTTTTATGACGGACGCATTTTCCGCATCCATCTCGCGGGCAACAACCTCTCGATGAAGCCATCGCCATTCAACCTCGCAAGCCGCATGGAGCGGCACTCCACACGCCACATCGCCAGCATGGCCTCAGGCGGCTGGACACGCTCCAAATACAGTCGCGGGCTCATGAAGATGCTTTCCCGATACCTCGTCTGGGATGTCCCGCCTGCGGAAAGCTTCGCCGTTCGAGCCAATTGGCAGGACAAGTCCCGTGCGGAGGCTGCCTAAGTACGCATTTAGGCGACAAATAAGTTTAATATTCAAATGGTTAGTCGCAAAGCGCAAGTCAGCGCTCGACATCATCCTGCAACCTTGGTTAGCCTGATTTAAATCGACACAAATCGCGCCATGGCAACCAAAACAGCTCCCCAAAAAAGTGCAGCCAAAAAACCTGCTGCCGCCGTCAAGAAACCTATGCCAGCGGCTAAATCAAAACCTGCTGTTGCTGCTAAACCTGCACTCAGGCCTGTCGCTAAAACTGTCATGAAACCTGTGGCTAAAGTGCCAGTGAAACCTGTTCAAGCTCCAGCCAAAGCAGTCCCCCCTGTCAAAGCGCCTGCGCCAAAAATCATCAGCGTGGCTGCGCCAGTTCCTGTGATTGAAGAAACCCTGCCACCCCTGTTGCAACCCGCCGCGCGCTTGCTTCCAGGTCCCAAAGGTTCAACGACCAGCAAAGCCTTGACGCTCAGCGTTCAGACATACCAAGCTACAGCTGGCAATGGCAACACGCACCCAGCCAATATCCTTGTCGTTGTGACCTGCGGTGGCACGCCAATCACCGAGCTGACGAAGGATCACTTCACCCTCATGGAGCACTTTGAAGTCCCTGGTCAGACGGCCTGCTTCAGCAATAACATCACCTCCTTCCGCAATGCAGGAACCGGTGCCTACCTACTGCAGACCAAGCCCAACAACGGAGCACCTTGGCGCAGCGGTCATCATTTGGGACAACTGCTGGTTTCCACCGATGACGACGAACAGGGGCAGTCGGCAATAAAGTTGATCATTCGGTGAATCTGTCGCGTTAAGACTGCTCGCCTCAGGAAAGGCCCCCATCATCCACGCTCGCGCCGGATGGATGGAATTCTTTTTGAGGCGACATCTGTTTCGCCATGAAATCCATCCTCGCCCTCTTTCTTCTGGTCTTTACCTCAGCTTTGACGGCTGCTGACAAGCCTAACATTCTTTTTATCGCGATTGACGATCAAAACGATTGGATTGGCCATCTGGGCGGGCATCCGATGGCAAAGACGCCGCACATGGACAAGCTGGCGGCACGCGGCACGACGTTTCTGAATGCGCATTGCAACATGCCGCTGTGCAATCCTTCCCGCACAAGCCTGCTACTAGGCCTGCGTCCCACCACCACAGGCATCTACGGCCTCTCTCCCTGGTTCCGAACCCTGCCGCAGTGGAAAGATCGCGTTACCCTGCCACAGCATTTTGAAAACAATGGCTACCTCACCGCAGCGACTGGTAAAATCTACCACGGCGGCATCGGTGGAGGTGGAGCTGGCGGCAAGGGCAAAGCGAAGAACAAAGCAGCTGCACACGGACAAACAGCAAGGCCAGAGTTCCAAGTCACGGCACCTTATGGCGGCGTGGGGACAAAGCCTCCGCATAAACTCACACCAGCGGCCCCGATGGGCAATCATCCTGCCATGGACTGGGGTGTCTGGCCGCTGGACAATGATGACACTGGCAAGGGAGATTATCAGGTCGCCTCATGGACCGTCGAGCAGATCAAAAAAGCCCCGAAGGATAAACCCTTCTTCATCGCCGCCGGCTTCTTCCTTCCTCATGTTCCATGCTACGCCACGCAGAAGTGGTTCGACCTTTATCCCGACGACGACAGCGTGCTGCCGAAGATCATTGAAAAAGACCGCAAAGACACACCACGCTTTTCCTGGTATCTGCACTGGGAACTGCCAGAGCCACGCCTGAAGTGGATCAAGGAAAACAACCAATGGCGCAATCTTGTCCGCAGCTACCTAGCCTGCACCAGTTTTGTCGATGCCCAAATCGGTCGCCTCATGACCGCGCTGGATGAGTCTGGCGTCGCAGATAACACCATCGTTGTGCTTTGGGGGGATCACGGCTGGCATCTCGGTGAGAAGGAAATCACAGGCAAAAACACACTCTGGGATCGCGGCACCAAAGTCCCTCTCATCTTCGCGGGTCCTGGCGTGAAAGGCGGTCAGCGTGTGATGCAACCCGCCGAGCTTTTGGACATTTACCCCACACTCGTCGAGCTGACCGGTGTGTCAGCGAGGAACGACCTCGAAGGTCTCAGTCTGGTCCCTCAACTCAAAGATGCCTTAGCCAAACGCGAGCGCCCGGCCATCACCAGCCACAATCAGGGCAACCATGGCATCCGCAGCGAAAAATGGCGTTACATCCACTACGCCGATGGCAGCGAAGAACTCTATGACATGCTCAATGACCCCAACGAGTGGGAAAACCTCGCAGGCAAGCCAGAGCACGCCGCCGTCATTGCCGAGCACAAAAAATGGCTGCCTAAAGTCGACGTGTGGCCCGCACCCAACAGCGCCAGCCGTGTGCTGACTTATGACAAAGCCACCGATGAAGCCATCTGGGAGGGCAAGACCGTGAAACGCAGCGACCCGATTCCAGAGTAAATCACTCCGCTTCATCTCTCTTCACAAAGCGTCTCCGGTGCCAGAGCAGCCAGAGGCAGATCAGGATGCCCCCGGTCCATGCGGCATAAATGTGATGTGACACTGTGGTCGATGGCACCCAGGCTGACGTCGCCCTGGTGGTGGCTGTCAGCACACCGAGGAAGATGAGAAATCGCACCCATTGACTCTTCACGAAGAAGCCTTCCAAATCACCGCTGTGACCGAAAAGTACTCGTGAGCCGACGACCAGCATCAGCATCCCAAAGCCGCCCACATAAAGCAGATGTTCGATGGAGACATGCTGGAGAAGATTCGTGGGCACCAGCAGCATCCCAAGCCCACCCAGCCCCAGCGCCCAAAACAAGCCCGTCGTCAAAGCCCTGCTTTGTGAGGTCTTCCAGCGCACTTCCAGCAGTAGATAACTCACTGCCACAGCAGCTCGCAAAAAGTAGCCGACCGTGACCTGTCCATAAGCTTCCAAGAAAAAACTACTGATCAAAAGCATGGCTGCCACAGTGGAGCGGATTAGTTTCACACGACTCTACATCGCCGTCTTCGGATCACCAAATTCCTCGCATCAGCCTCAGATGGCAGAGGTCTGATGCAGCGCGAAAAGCCAACACAACTCCAGAGGCGTCAACTTCGGAGCCTTAGCCATGCGGGGACCGGCTGTGCCGAGAAACCCCACCACAAAAGCCCAGCCAAACGCCTCGATCATCAGCCGCGCGTGAAGGAGATTCGGATAGAAGCCAAGCTGCTGCGCATAAAACAGCGGCCATAGTGAGACACCGATCAAGCTCCACAAAGCGCCACTGGCAAAGAACAAACGAACGGCTCAGCAGCGAGCCATTTAAGCCCCGCTTTTCGGGGCCCCTTGGCTTTGTGCTTCTTATGTTTGCAGGCAGGGAACTGGCTCATGGTGCGGTCTGTTTGTAGCGGGCGTAACGCTCGCGTTGTTCAGGTGTCAGGCTCGCCGGATCATAGTGATTTAAGGCAATGTCTGGTTTGTTCATGGGCATCTGGGACGTGTTGAAGTAAAGAGTTTGCTATAGCGAAGCGGACTCTTTCACAAGCATGAATCGCCAGCAGATCATGCCAAAGGCAGCGTCAATTTTGATATCTTCAGGCTTGAGTCCAAGCTCGCGGTGGCGTGCCGCACAGAGCAGGCTAGTCTTACCTCATCCATGCTCAAAATCGGAAAACTCGCTCAACAAGCTATCGCCGCCGCCTCCTATTTGGCGGAACGATATAGCGAAGACGGAACACGCGTGAGTGCAGCGGAGATCGCCGATGCGCGTGATCTGCCTCGTCCGGTGGTGGCCAAGCTGCTAGCCTCACTTTCCCAGCATGGTCTAACCACCGGAATCACAGACCCCTCTGGAGGCTACCAGCTTGCCAGAGCGCCTGAGGACATATCTCTGTATGACATTGTAGCTGCGTTTGAGTGCATGGATGCCCGGCCCATGTGTCCGTTTGGACCGAACTGGTGCGGCCATGAAGCTCCATGTCCTCTTCATGACGCCATTGTAGAGGCTTGTGAGAAAGGTGACCACTTTTTCAAAAGTCAGCACCTCGGCCCCTTCCTTCAAGCCAGCAACCAAGCCAAAAAGGTTACGCTAGGAAAACCTAAAACTTCCTCAGGCTGCATTCACGATCTCAATCCCAGCCCATGATACGTGCCCCATCTCCTACAATTATCGCAGACTACGAACGCGATGGTGTCATCCACATTCCACAGTTTCTGAGCGCAGAAGAAGTCACCTCAGTCCGGGAAGAACTCACGCGTTACATTCGCGATGATCTCGCCAGCAAACCTCTCGACGCGCGCACACTGGAAAAAGATGAAAAAACGGTTCGTAACCTCTGGCGTCTGGAGCAGCACAACGCCTTCTTCAAGCGCTTGGCTGAGCGAGAAGACATCCGACGATTAGTGGCACCCCTGGTCCACGGCGATCCCGCGATGGCGGGCGTTGAGACCTTCAACAAACCAGCGCTCATTGGCTCAGGCGTGCCTTATCATCAGGACAACGCTTACTTCTGTCAGGAGCCCCCTGACATGCTCACCATCTGGATCGCCATTGATGCTGTCACTGCAGCCAATGGTCCTGTTTTCTTCATTCCGGGTTCACACAAAAACGGCATGAAACCCACCCGCCCCAGCGGCGTGCGTGGCAACAGCATCGGTTTGGCGGAAATCCCGGATGTGCCATTGAGTCAGCAAATTTGTGGCCTGCTCGCCCCCGGAGATGCCACCATCCATCACTGCGAAACCATCCACCACTCAGCGCCAAACACGACCCCACACTCCCGACTAGGCCTTCTCCTCGTTTATCGCGGCGGTCACTCCCGCACCAACCCGACACTCAAAGCCGCCTACACCGCAGCGGCTACAGCCACTCCTCCGGCATGAAACATCTCCTTCTTCTGTCGATACTTTGCTCAAGCTTGTGCGTCCAGGCCACTAAGCCCAACATTCTATTTATCTACACGGACGACCACTCGTATCGCACACTTTCCTGCTACGAACATGCGGAGCCTTGGGCCAGGACGCCCAACATGGATCGGCTCGCAGCACGGGGTGTTCGATTCACCCATGCCTATGTCGGAACCTGGTGTATGCCATCGCGCGCCACCATGCTGACGGGTCGTCACCAATATGGTGTGCAGACCATGCGTATGGTGCCGCCTTACCCCGGCAGCACTTATGATCCCGAACAGTGCCGATTCTGGCCAGCCATTTTTCGCCAGGAAGGCTATCAAACCGCCCACATCGGCAAATGGCATACAGGCACCGATTCAGGTTTTGGGCGGGACTGGGATTACCAGATCGTCTGGAATCGTCCGCGCCATCCAGACAATGCGCCTAACTATTACCATGACCAGCTTCTCTCCATCAATGGTGGCGAGCCCAAGATCGTCAAAGGCTACTCCACCGACAACTACACCCGCTGGGCCGTGGAGTACATCCAAGGTGAGCATCGAGATGCGTCCAAGCCCTGGTATCTCTGGCTATGTTACGGTGGCGTCCACGCCCCCTACACGCCAGCAGAGCGTCATCTCGAAGACTATCCAGAAGCTTCAGTAACCACCCCGGCAGACATTTATCCGCCGCGCGTAGGGAAACCCAGCTACATGCAGAAAGTCGCCGCCTGGGAAAAAGGCCCCAAGGGGGAACCCGTGCTCAGCCGCAAAGCCATGGGCAGCGAGGTGGGCGACGATCCGCAGCGGGATCAAGGCCGCAGCCTCTCGTCATGGTCTCGTCAATATCATCAAGCCGTGCGCGCTCTGGATGAAGGCATCGGCCAGGTGCTCTCCGCCCTCGAAACCAGTGGTCAGCTTGCGAACACCCTCGTCGTTCTCACAGCCGATCAAGGCTATGCCTGGGGACAACACGGTTTTCGCGCGAAGCTGGCACCTTATGATGCCAACCTCCGCTCACCGTTCATCATCTCCATGCCGGGAACCCTGCCTGAAGGTAAAGTGTGTCGCACCCCTGTTGGTGGGGCGGACATTGCCCCCACCTTTTTTAGCTTCGCCGGACTAAAGCTGCCCTGGGAGATGCACGGACATGATCTCACGCCCTTGCTGAAAAATCCCGAAGCCGAATGGCCGCACACGACGCTCCTGCCATTCACCGCTGACAAATTCGGGGCAGATTGCGATGTCGTGCCCGCCCCTCCTGCCAACCGCCACAAAACCGGCATTCCATGGTATCTCATGCTCGCCCAAGGTCGGCATAAATACATCCGCACCCTCGAAGCCAACGAGCCCGAGGAACTCTACGACCTGCAGGCTGATCCCGAAGAGCTCAACAACCTCGCCAGTGAACCGCAGCACGCAGACACCGTGAAAAAGCTGCGTGACGCTGCCATCGCAGAACTCCGCCGCACGGGAGCTAAAATGGTGGATTCATTGCCTGCGGTGAAACCCTGAGCGTGGAAACAATCTTGTCATCACAGCGCGGATGTGAAAAATCAGCACGATGAAATACATCCTCGCACTCGATCAGGGCACCACCAGCAGCCGCAGCATCCTTTTTGATGCCAAGGGAAAGGTGATTGCCACCGCGCAGCGTGAATTCACCCAGTATTATCCCAAGCCAGGCTGGGTGGAGCACGACGCCGAAGAGATCTGGCAGACGCAGCTTCGCACCGCCAAAGAAGTGCTTAAGAAAGCCAAAATCGCAGCCAAAGACATCGCCGCCATTGGCATCACCAATCAACGTGAAACGACCGTCGCCTGGAACAAGAAAAACGGCAAACCCATCTGCAAAGCCATCGTCTGGCAGGACCGCCGGACGGCTGACTTTTGTGATCAACTGAAGGCCAGAGGAAGCCATGAAACCATCACCCTGAAAACTGGCCTCGTCGTCGATGCCTACTTCTCGGCCACCAAGATGCGCTGGATTTTTCAAAATGTCCCTGAGGCCAAAGCGCTGGCTAAATCCGGTGATCTTGCCTTTGGCACCATTGACTCCTGGCTGCTGTGGAATCTAACGGACGGCCAAGTCCACGCCACCGATGTCAGCAATGCCTCGCGCACCATGCTCTTCAACATCGTCCATGGCCGCTGGGATAAGGATCTGCTGAAGTTGATGGCAGTGCCCGAGACTACTTTGCCCGAGGTGAAGGCCTCCAGCGGCTTGTTTGGCCACACCACACTTCTCGGCGGCAGCATTCCCATTAGCGGCATCGCCGGGGATCAGCAGTCCGCCCTTTTTGGTCAAGTCTGCACACAACCCGGCATGGTGAAAAACACCTACGGCACCGGTTGCTTCATGCTCATGCATACCGGCACGAAGCCCATCGCCTCCAAAAACAATCTACTCACCACCGTCGCCTGGCAACTCGGTGATGGCCCGCTGGAATATGCTGTCGAAGGCAGCGTCTTCATCGCTGGAGCTGTCGTGCAATGGCTCCGTGACGGGCTTGGCATCATCAAAAAATCCTCAGAAATTGAAGCCTTGGCCGCAAAGGTGCCCGACACAGGCGGCGTGTATCTGGTGCCCGCCTTTGCCGGCCTCGGTGCCCCGCATTGGGATCAACATGCACGCGCTCTGATGTGCGGCATCACCCGTGGCACAACGAAGGAACACATCGCCCGGGCTGCACTGGAAGGCATCGCCTACCAGGTGGCGGACATCTTGAATGCCATGCAGGCTGATGCAGGCGTGAAACTCCGCGAGCTGCGTGTGGATGGCGGAGCGAGCAATAATAACCTTCTGATGCAGTTTCAGGCAGATCTGCTTGGCGTCTCCGTCGTGCGTCCCGTCGTCACAGAAACCACTGCCCTTGGAGCCGCCTACCTTGCCGGGCTTGGCGTGCGCTATTGGAAAAACCTCGCCGAGATTGCCACCCAGTGGCAGGCAGAAAGAACATTTAAACCGAGCATGAAGAGCGCCAAGCGCCAAAGCCTCACGCGAGGCTGGAATCGCGCGCTGGCGAGAGCGCAAGGCGCCTGATACTCCCAGGCGGCATTATTGCCGCCTGGGCTATACTTCATGAGTAGATCAACCCGCTGCGTTGGAAAAAATCGCCACGTGATTATCATAAGAAATCCGCGCCCCGGCTATGCGGGCCAGATACTCCATCGCCTGAGTCAGCGGTACATCCGTCAACATGAGGCTGATACTTTTTGGCTTCAGTGTCGGATCCGTAATGATGAAGTTTGGGATGACCTGACCACTGCTGGCATTTTTTGACAATACCCGCAGTCCTTCCAGAGCTTCTTCAAACGTGACCTCTGTGAACTCGATCTTGCCTAGCTTCACACCCTCATACTTTTTCTTCAACGAGGTGCCGAACGTACGCAGTTTGGCACGAATCTGGCCCAACAAAATGCGTGTTTCCTGATGCCTCGGTGCCTGTTGTTCGACCATGCCCAGCAGTTGATGCGCTTGTTCGAGATCGCCTTTGTAATAAGCCGTTCGGCCCATCTGAAAGAGGTTTTCGATGTCATCTGCTGCTTGAGCGACTCCTGAACCTGCGGTCATCACAAGGATGATCGCCAAACGTACGCCGATACGAAGTAAGGACGGTTTCATGGTGGGGGGATTGCCGAGGTTGCCAGGCAAAGGCGATTCCATCAAATCGTCATCCAAAGATCAAGATCGAAATCTGTCCAAAGGCGTAAGTTTCTATCGCTCAACACGCACCCGCATAAAGCGCTGCACGCCAGGTCCGGCGGCCACGTTGTCGCGGACGATGAGCTGGGTGCTGGTGTTGGTTTCGATAACCAATCCGGCGCTGGTCCAGCTCAGGGGATTCGTGAGGTCACTGGTGGCTTCGACGGTGAACGTGACGTCAGTGGCGGCGGGGTTTTTAGGCACCGACATGCGCAGGTAGGTCTGGTTGCTGACGTTAGCATTCGAGTAGGTGACGGGGGAGCCGGTGGCGGCATCAGGCTCGGTGCCAAAGGCGTATTCGAGCAGGTTGATCTGACCATCGAAGTCTGGATCGAGAGACTCGGCGGCCGCTGGATCGCTCAGAGCAGGCGTCCAGTTTTGTGCCTGCCAGATTTGGAGTGGATTGAGGTAGGCATTGAAGGTAAGATCGCGGTAGGTGGTGGCGCTGGTATCATCTGCCTGGAGACGCGCCGTGTAGGTGCCTCCGGCTGAAACGGCGGCTGTCGTGTCCACAAGAGAGGCACTACCAAAGGTGAGTGTGCCAGGGCCACTGCGCTGGCTCCATAGGGTAGTGAGGCTGATGGGGGTGGGGAAGCTGTCGTCTGTAACAGTGCCATCCAGCGGCACGGGGGTGTGCGGATAGGTGGCTACGCTGGCGATGCCCACGACGGGAGCTTTATTCAGCGGCACAATGCTGAGATTGGAAAAGGTAACGGTGTTATTGCCGACACCGCTGGCGTTGTTCACGCTGAAGCCGACGAGCACTGGCACGGGCATGATGACTGTCTGGGACTGGCCCAGCTGAGCCCATGTTCCTGGCAAACCACCGGAATCCGCTGCATGAAAGGCGGTGATGGTATTGCCTTTGCGAATCAGACGGACCCACCGCGTGGCTCCGGTAAAGCTCGGTACTCCAGCATTCGCTCCTCCGGCGATGCTGGTCCAGAAGTAGCCGTTGTAGGAGCTGGTGGGGATACGGCCCATCTGCACGCGGGCACCACCATCTTCGGCTTCACGAATGACGATGCCACTGGTGGCACTGCCCGCGCCGCTGGTGGCGTTGGCGTGTTTGGCGGTGACCATCAGATCGCCATAGAACTGCCAGCCGTAGAAGACCCCGGTGGGGCTGCCTGCGATAGTGTACGTTCCGCTGCTTTCGCTGAAGGTGCCGGGTAGATTCGGAGTGGTGCTGTTTTCTTCTGCGATCAAGGCCGGGCCACTCACAGCAGGGTTGAGTGTCACATTGTCAAAGACGCCTGTGGCAGTGGTCGTGGTGCTGTTACTCGTCGTTGTGAGGCCAAGAGACGCACGTTGGGTCGTATAAAGCGCGGACGCCGTGCCCACCGTTGTCCAGGTGCCAGGTGTGCCACTGATATCAGGCGCGTAGCTACCGACAATGTCACCCGTGGTGGCATTGCGCTCCAGCTTTAGCCAGACAGGAGGCGTGATGCCTGCGACTGTGGCGGTGACGACATCATTGGTCGATACGGTGCTGCGTGTGCGCATTTGCAGGCCAGTGCCAGTAAGGCAGCCGAGTGCGACACGCTTTGAACCGCGCAGTAGAGTCTCACTCATTGTCACTCCAGCGAAGGGAGTGATGGCATCCGCCAGCGAAACAAGTCGGGCGGTGACGCTGCTATCGCCATCTGCCTGGCGGACGACGATATGAGCCGTATCATTCGACGTCGCTGCGTAGCCGCCGCCCGTGCCGAGCAACGTAAAGGTGCCGTTTTTGATCAAAGCCTGGCCGCGCCGTGCAGTGGTAGGGCCGAGGTCGTGATTCACCCACTCTGCGCCTGCGATGGAGGCACCCACCACGACGGTGACCTGATCGCTGACCGTGAATTGCGTATCGCTCACAGTGCAGCGCATCACATAAGTTCCGGGTGCACTGAAACTCACGGGTGTACTGGCTGCTGACGGTGTCTCGATGGTGGCGGTGCCTGAGCCGTTAACACAAGTCCAAAGATAGGTCATGGCGGCGGGAGCGCCGTCATCTTGAGACGTGGCGCTGAGGATAATGCCATTGCCATTGGCGATCAGCGGCCCTTGGGCGGTTGGGCCGGAAATGAAGATGGTCGGTGGACTGTCATTATCATCAATGGTCACATCATCATAGCCTGTGCCGCCGATGATGTAGATGCCGGAGCCGAGCTGGAGGGTCACAACCTCGGGGCCTTCGGTGATCGCGTCATCGACTGGCGTGACGTTGATCGTTTTGCTGATCTCGTTTGCAGCAAAGCTGACCGTGGCGGCGATGGTGGCGTAGTCGGTCGTGTTGGTGGCTGTGCCTGTGCGGGTGATGTTCACCGTTAGAGTCCCAGTCGTCGGAGCCGTGCGGGTGACGGTAAATTGCCCGCTGTTTCCTGGGGTCTCACTCGAGCTCGGATCATTCGCCACGATGGTTACGGTGCTGCGATCATCATCCGCGAGATTCACCGTGGCCGCGTTTGGAGTACCGATGGTGTAACTGCTGTTGGCACCTATTGTCACGATCACCGTCTCGGGGCCTTCGTTGGCTGTATCCTGAATCGGAGAGACTGTCAGCAAGGCCGACGCGGCACCGATTGGGATGATGACGCTGGTGCCCAGGCTCGCGTAGTCCGTGCCTGCACTGGCTGTGCCGCTGACAGTGTAGCTCACAGTCAGCTCACTCGTCGTGGAACCCGTGCGGGTGATCGTGTAGGTGCCGGTGTCTCCGCTTTCGACAGCGGCGGCATCCGTGGCGGCTATGGAGACGACGGGTTTATCGTCATCCATGATGGTGAATGTGTGTGCGTTCACGCTGCCTAGCTGGCAGGCGACAGGATTGGTCAGTGTGAGTGTGAAGGTCTCTCCAGCTTCCAGGTCAGCATCATCATTCAAGATCAGCGGGATGGCTTTGATCGTCTCACCTGCCGCGAATGAGACTGTGCCGCTGGCGAGTGTGTAGTCGGTGCCTCCGCCTGTCGCAGTGACATCTGCCACGGTGTAATCCACCGTTGTCGTTGTCGTCGCCGGAGTGCTGAGGCTGACGAGCACATTGGCCGTGCTGCTGGCTTCGATCGCTGATCCGTTGGCTGCGGCAAATCCGACAAAGCCCAGCGCGGGTGCCGAGTCATCGTCCTCAATGGTGTAGGTAAAGGTGGTGTTCGTGGCACCGAGCTGCGCAGCATTCGGATTGCGCAGGGCGATGTTCAGCATCTCCGCCTCTTCATTAATGGCGTCATTGATGACATCGAAGCTGATGTTCTTCGTCTGCTCACCGATGCCGAAACTGAGCATTCCGTTCACCAGCGTATGATCCAGGCCCACGCCTGCCGCATGAGTCAGTGGACGCACTCGGTAGATGAACTCATTGCCATTGTTTGCTGTGGTGCCGCAGTAGAGCATACGCCCGTTCATGTGCTGGCTCTCACGCACCATCACGCCAGCCTGGGCATTGAGCGCAGCTGTCGTCTGACTGGTGATCCGTGCCACGAAAGTAAAGTTACCGCTCACTGGCATGGCTGAGAAATCACACTCGTCCCCGGTATTGCCGACCGCCGCACCACTGCCGCTGAGCGTGTGTGTGCCGGAGGCTTCTGCATATTCACCGCTGGCATTCACGAAACCGATGGAGCGCTTTTGCAAAGCCAGCGCACTGCCCGGCGCGGGCGTCAGGCTCACATTGTCAAAGGTGGCCGTGCTCAGCAATCCGTCAGACCGTGCCGACACGGCCAAACCAACAAGTGTTTCTGTGGGAAGCGGCAGTGTCTGCGGTGTGCCGAGAGTCGTCCAAGTGGTGCCGTCTGGCGAAGTGGCAGCAGTAAAAAGATCGCCTGCACGCTGCAAACGAACCCAATGTGGTTTGGCGATCTGTGTTGATGCTGTTGCGGCCGAACTCCCACCTGTAGTCGAGCGTGTGCCGAAGTAGTGCCGCTTATCCACACTCATCAACGAAGCGTAGTAGCGGGCATTTGCCGCGGTGCTTTCGCGGATGACCACCCCAGCTCGTGATGTCGTGCCACCGCCACTGAGTGCGGTAATCCGGGCCGTGACCATGCAGCTCGTGCCAGTGCCCGTAAGCGTGTAATAGGCGATGCGAACATTGTCCGTCGTCTGGCTCGCTTGCAGGCCAGGAGCACCACCGGAGAAGGTGAATACGCCCGAGGCCAGACTGCTTGTGGAGGCAAGATTGGTCGTGCCAAGCGTCGCATGAGTCGGGCTGGCAGAGACAGTGCAGCCTGGGGAGAGGTCCGTGATGGTCACATTGTCGAAAGTAGCCGACACACTTTGCCCGCTGGTGGTGGCACCCGCCGCGAGACCGATGATCCAGCCGCTGTTGCTCATCGCGACAGTCGAGGCATTGCCGATTTGATTGAAGGTCACGCCGTCATAGGAAACGAAGCTGGCAAAGGTATTGCCAGAGCGGACAGCCCTAACCCAGTAAGGCGGTGCCGCAGTGCTGAGGCTTGTGGACTCCGTGGAGGCCCCGGTGCTGCCGCCTTCGACTTCGTATTCCACGGTCGTTGGAACCGTCGCCGCTACCGTCAGACTGACTGGAACATTCACCGTGCCGACGTTTTCTGCGCCTTTGAGCCCGCTACTGGTGAAGCTGACACGCTGGGTGCTGGTTTCATTGTCAGCGATGATCATGCGCGTGATGCCAAGGCCAGTGGCATAGCCTCCACCGGGCGCGACATTGAGAATGATCGTTTCGGAGCCTTCGAAATCCGTGTCATTGATGATCGCCACGGGCACATCAACGCCTTGTGTTCCGCTTGGGATCGTGACACTGCCGCTGAGCGCGGTGTAATCCGTGCCGCTCGTGGCCGTGCCACTCATGGTGTAGTTCACCGTCACCGCGACATTTTGCGGGCCATCACGGCTCACCCAAAATTTAGTGGGATTGCTAACGGTGCCTTCTGTGACGGTGAAGGCATTGCCGCTAGTGCCTACCTGAGTCTCCACAAAGACGGTCGGCTGCTCGTCATCCAGCAAACGCATGGTGGCTGAGCTGGTGGGACCAAAGCTCTGATAAGTCGCACTCGGCGTGATGGTGAGGATGATCGTCTCCCATTCTTCGGCTGCCGTATCGGCCAGCGGCACCACACTGATGTTGCTCGTGGCGGCTAGGCCGTTGTTCAAAGTCAGTGTCGTCGTGCCACTGAGCGCTGTGAAGTCCGTGCCACTCGTGGCTGTGCCACTGATGGTATAATTCACCACTATACTCCCTGTGCCCGCTCCGCGTGCAGTGATGCGGAACTGTCCATTCGTGCTTGGCTCAGCAGCGTTTACCGTCTGGATCACATCCACCTGTGGAAGATCACTGGCAAAGTCTGCAATCGTCACCGTGGCGCTGGAGGCAGCTCCGACTTGGTAAAGCGTGGAGCCCGAGCCCAGTCGCAGCACGACGTTTTCCGGCCCTTCTCCGAAGCTGTCAAAGCGTGGAAGAATGGTCACGCTGGCCTGCGTCTGACCTGCGGGAATCACTAACATCCCAGCCAGCGAATCATAGTCCACTCCATGAGTCGCCGGCACACCCGCATTGTGTGTGCCGGACAATGCATAATAAACCGTGAGTGCTGCGGTGGTATCTCCGCTGCGAGTGACCACAAAAGTGCCTGTGTTCGCCTGAGCGCCAGGCACTGTCAGATCCACCTCGGCCGCCGCCGCATCACTTGCCGCCACGGTTACAGTTTGCACATCGTCATCTACTAGATTCACGGAGACTGTGGTCGCCAGCGGATCAGCTAAATAGTCAACTCCATTGCTGATGCGTAGCGTCACCGTCTCCAGAGCTTCCGCTGCACTGTCATTCAGGCTGGCGATATTTACGGCCGCCGATGCAGAACCAATGGGGACCGTGATCGTTCCTGAAAGGGTCGTGTAGTCGGTGCCATTCACCGCCGTGCCAGTGATGCTGTAGGGTACATTCAGCGCCGCTGTCGTGGCACCACTGCGAGTGAAGATGACTGTGCCAGCCGTGGCTGTGCCCTCCACCGTGCTGCCGACTGTCGCCGCCAGGCTGACTTTGGGGAAAGTGGTGTCATCATCATTGATCACCACCGTGGCCTCTGTGCTGGCACCTGGCACATAAAACGTGCTTTGCCCGAGCTGTAGGATCACGGTTTCCGGTCCTTCGGCGAAGTTATCATTCACTGGTATCACATTGATCGTGATCGAGGCCATGTCTGCTGGGATGGTGAAGGTGCTGAAGCCCTGGCTGCCCCCAACATAGTCAGGCGAAAAACTGTAGTCGGTGGCTTTCGTCGCTGAGCCAAGTACGGTGTTCACATTCACCGTCAGAGCCGAGCTTAGATCCCCCGTGCGGGTCAGCACGAACTGCCCCGGCGTGCCCGCTACATTTTCATTCAGCGTCGGCACACTGGCAGTCAGGCTCACGGTGCCCGCAGCCACAGCATCAAAGTCCGCCCCCGTGAAGTTTGGACCGACAGTAACCGAGTTGTTAAACAGCTCGCTGAACGTGTAGCCGTAAAGCAAGGGCGTCATCGTGTAGTTCGTCGCCGCCAGATTTGGGATGATATAGTAGCCGTCGCTGTCAGTGATGACACCATTCGCGCCATTGGCAGTGACCACCACATTGGGCAGTCCCTGCCCGCTGAGAGTGATGCGGCCCGCGATGGTGAAGCGTCCGTTGCCATTGCCTACGGTGATCAGTTTGTAGCGAGTCGAGGTGCCGCCTTTCATGTCACTTACCGTGCAGACCACGATGTAAGTGCCCGCCGTGGGGAAGTTGCGCGTGATCGTTGGCGAGTTTGGCTCCACCACTTTGTAGGTCGTATCTCCAAAGTGCTGCCAGGAGTAGGCTAGCTCGTCTCCGTCGCCATCCGACGCAGTGGCCATAAAGGTGACGGTGGCACCCGTGGGCACCACATCAGCAGAGGCTGCGAGCGCCAAAGTGGGCCGCTGATTGGTTGGGAACTGTCCCATGTGAACCTGCACATCCACGCTCTTTGGCGTCGTGTTCGAATTTACCGCCACTGTGGTGATATGGATGCCGCTGTCCGTATCACTGAAAGTTTGCCCCAGCGAAATGGCGGCATCATCTTTGGCAAAAGGCGATCCCGGCGTGGTGTCGATGCGCTGGAGATTTCCGCCACTGCCATTCGGGTAACGCCAGCCCAGCAGCAGACCTTTGTCCGCCCAGGGACGTGAGGCGCTTCCGGTATAGACCTGCCGCAGTTCCCCCCAATACACACGTTGAGAATCCTTGGTGATGTTCAGTGCGTAGCGCTTCGTCGGCTCCAGCGTCGGCTGGTCAAAGGCAAAGATGCGATAAAGCCCGCTCTGCGTGATGTCCTGGATGTAATCCCGTGGCAGCCAGCGGATCTGATTCTTCGCCTGGGAATTGTAGTGCTCATTCGGGACATTGCCGCCACCCATCACGTCATAGCTGTCACCGTACTCTTGGTTGGTTCCTGCACCGATGGCGCTCGTGCCTGCCGTATCCCAGAAGTTTGAGTGCGCTAGCGCGAAAGCATGTCCCACCTCATGGGCCGTCAAAGCAGCACTATCTCCACGAATCCACACCGTGCTGCCACCACCGAGACCGCCGTAGCTGCCAGGACCGCCGTTATGACGCATCACGGTGCAGTCGAAGTTGGTGAAGTCAAAGCCGAGCTTCTTTGCCTCCTCACGCGCATGGGCCATGCTCACGCCTTCGCCATCAATGTCGCCGCCATTAGAGGTGTCGCGCTGGATGTACCAGTTCTCGGTATGTGGCAATTTGACTGGCGGAGTCACTGTTGTCAGCAGCGTCAGGCGACCGTAGGAGTTCGTGGCATAGTAGTCACTCACATCACGCATCATTTGCAGAGCTGTGGCCTCAGTGGCTGGTACAGCATTCTGGTCCGCATAAGTCGCCGGAATGTAAATGACCCGCACCACCCCCATCGACGGCGTGGGAGCTGAGGGCAGGATGCCTGTGAATGTTGTCGGACCACCCGTGCTGCCTTCCGCCATGATGAGCTGATCCCTGTAAACCGTCACATGCGTGCCATTGCACAGATAGACGATCTCCGTCGCTGTTTCGACAGCAGGCGTCAGCTCCTCCACCGGCTCAGCGGCCTGCTCAGGCTCCACCGAGCTTTTACCGGACACCGGGCAGACCGAGACCACAGGCTTGTCCGTGCTCGGGATCTCTCCGACCTCCATCACTCGGATTGGATCTTCATTCACCGCAAAGTCAGAGTCCATCACTACCCCATTCAGTGAGGCTCCAGGCGTCCACCTCACTATCTCCGCACGCCGTCCATACACATGAGCCTGATAGGTGCGCCCTGCCTCCATCTCCGCCACACGTTTCACGATGGGTTGTCCATCAAGAGTCCGTCCGCGATACACCCGCAGTACACCCGTCTTGTTCACCCGATCCTCCAACTCAGCCAAAATCTCAGCTGGCAGCTTTTGCCGCACAACCATCGGCACTGCGCGCGCAAGCGCCTCACGGGGATCATCACGGATCAGTTGCTTGAACACAGGCCGTCGTGCTTTTGCTAGCGTCACTCCTTCTTCAAACAGCCGGCGTTTTTCCTGCTTGGATGCCTTCAGAAAATTTTGCGCCCAAGCCTCAAACTGCTCCAAGGCATCTCCCGAGGCTTTGGGCTCAGGTCTGGAGATTGTTACTGCGTCAGCTGATGTTTTTGATGAGGAAGATGCGTGAGGGATTCGAACGGGCCTGCAGAGACTACCGTCAGCACAAACCACCTTTTGAGGAGCTGCCTTGTCACGCGAAGTCTGATAGAGTCCCATCATACAGGCAAGCAGGAGCAGTGATCCAAAGATGATTTTTGATCTCATGGCAGTAGGCAAGTTTAATTTGCAGAGCCGGGACGATCTCAAATTCAGTCTGTTAGGGGAAGCTTATTTTTTGGGATGAATCAGAGGTTTTGAGTCGGAAAATCAGCAAGTGCTGGGTCTCATCGCAGGCGCGGATGAGACAGAATCTTCGCTTAATCCTTGCGCATGAGCCTTTGTGGCGCTCCAAGAGTCGCCATGCTTACGGATTATCACACGCACACGCCGCTCTGCCATCATGCCGAGGGGTTCCCTGTCGAATATGCACGCCATGCGCAGTCGATCGGTTTGGCGGAGATCGGTTTTTCTGATCACAATCCGATGCCGCAGTTCTTTGATGACTGGAGGATGTCGATTAAGGAACTACCGCGCTATTTTGAGTTGGTGGATGAGGCCCGCGCCGCATTGCCGGATTTTCCGATTCGGCTGGCTTTGGAGTGTGATTATCTGGAGGGGCAGGAGGCCTGGCTGGAAGAGACCGTCGGGCTGGCTGACTGGGATTACCTGATCGGCAGCGTGCATTACATCCACGATGGTTTTGCCATTGATGATCCCCAGCATCTTTCGCGATGGAAGTCGGCGTCAGACGTGGAGCACATGTGGTCTGTTTACTGGCTGCTTTATGCCAAAATGGTCCGCACGGGTTTGTGCGATTTTTATGCGCATCCAGATCTGGCCAAGAAGTTCGGCTTCCGTCCTGAAGGTGATCTAAAGCGCTATTACGAGCCGGTGATCCAGGCTTTTGCCGATGCCAAGGCGGTGATGGAGGTGAGCACGGCGGGCCTAAAAAAAGAGGTCCGGGAGATCTATCCCACCCGTGAAATGCTTGAGATGGCTTTCTCTGCCGGCGTGCCCATCGTGATCAATTCAGATGCCCATGCTCCGGGAGATGTCGGTTCTGATTTTGATCAGGCGCTGAAGCTGGTGCGTAGTGTGGGTTATACCAAAACCGTCCGTTTTGAGAAGCGTCAGCGTCACGAAGTTCCACTGCCTGAAACCTGGCCTCTCAAATGATCTGGAAAGCCCGCGAGCATGTCATT
>CANHTV010000008.1 GCA_947463285.1 Verrucomicrobiaceae bacterium
CAGCAGACGGCCAGTGAGTTTACAGCTCCTTGATGCGGATGTTTTTGAACCAGACCTTGTCGCCGTGATCCGTCAGCATGATGCGGCCTGCGCCTGGGGCAAAACCCACCTTGTTCTTAAACTTGCTGGCCGCGATCAATGTTGGCCATTCGGCTGATTTCGTGTCCGCCTCACAGACCAGGCTGCCATTGAGCCAATGCTCGATCTTGCCGTCCTTCACCACCACGCGGCTGGTGTTCCATTCACCGATCTTTTTCATCGGCTTATCAGCATTCGGCACCTTGATGTCATAGATAGATGCCGTGGTGTGACTGCCGCCTTTGAGACCATCGGGATGCTTCGCATCGTCGATCATCTGGTACTCGATGCCCAGCCATTCTTTGCCGCCCACCTTGGTGGACCAGTATTTCACACCATTGTTGCCACCTTCTTCGATCTTCCATTCCCACTCCAGATCGAAGCTGGTGTACTCTTTTTCAGAAAGCAGCATCCCACCCTTCGTGCCATTCAGATGCAGCGCCCCTTTTTCGATGACCCAGCCTGCCTCAGGTGCCTTGCCGTCCGGGGCAGACCAGCCAGCAAAAGACTTGCCGTCAAAAAGAGAAACAAAATCCCCCGCCCGGGCGGCAAGGGAGAGTAGACAAAAGGATACGATGAGTGATTTCATGGGCTCGAAATAGGAGACAGAAGCAACGCCAGCGCAATCAGACTCTTTGCTTCGTTCTTTCTACTTACCCCTTGGTTTTGAAAATGAGCGGGGCCAAACAAACGGTCTGACATTGAGACCGACTTTTTCATTTTCAGATGGCTTGAAGCGGTGAAATGGCTGTAAGATTCACCAGCTCAACTGAACTTTGATGTTATGAAAACGATCTCTGCACTTTTGTTGTTGCTTTGCAGCACCTTCCTCAGCGCTCAAACGTCGAATCTGCCGCCACCTCCTACAAAACCTCAGCAGGCAGAGATGGTCAGGACGGCGAATGGTCGATTCGTGAGCCCAGACGGTTTTACAGAGGGTGAGGTCAAACTGGTGAAGGGAATGATCTTTGATGTGGATCGTTTGGATATTCGCGGCGTGATTGTGCATCACGCACATCGCAAGGTGATGATCGACAAACAAAATGTGCGACTTTTTGATCGACTTCCCACGCTCCAAGCGACCGTCGAGGGTTTCACTCCCGGTCAGTTGGTGATTTTGAGCGCAAAATACACACTTTCAGGCAACCAGCCTCGCAATGTGAAGTCGCGCCTGGAAAAATACCTGCCGGACAAGGGGCTTTTGACAGCTCCCCTGAAGTTTCTCGTGACTGACGACCTTAGCACAACCGCAGGCAATCAACAGTTTGTCGTGATTCCTGGTCAGGCAACTCAGGTCATCATCACGCCCGGCGGAAACGGACAGAACCGGCTTTTTGTGCAGCCCGGCACTCCATCAACAGTCATCCAGACATCGCCAAACGTGCTGATGGTTGAATACTCATTCGCCGGTAAAAAATACCGCAAAGTGTCTTACGAAGGTGCAGAGATGGAGCTACCTTGAGGCATTTGGCCCATCGCCATTTCCCACCAGGTGTTGCCTTACTTTTTGAAAAGGAGGATTTCAGAAAAGCCCCAATTCTTGGAGGAATCGCTGCCATTTTGAGTGATTCGAATGTGTCGGGCTTTCTGCGGGGTCGCGAACATGATTTCCGTCACGGCACCACTGCCCTTACCTTCGGCAGCTTTTGTCCATGAGCTGCCATCAGTGGAAGTTTCGACCAGATAACCTCTCGGGTAATCGTCTCTGTTAGATTCTGTATCGAGTGCGATGGCCGCCAGGTTTTCTTCACTAGGCAGCTCAATGCGAATCCACTGACCCGATGCCTGCGGCACTTTGGCGCTCCAGCGAGAGAGTGTGTTGCCATCTACGGTCAATTTAAGTTCACTAGAGTTATGACTGGCCGTGAATTTCCAGGCGTTTCGTGGATCAATCCTTGGGAGTTTGATTTGCACTCGGTCAGTGAATGAAGACGGGCCGAGACCGAGGTAGAAATCTTTGAGCTGGCTGTTTTCCCAGAGCGGGTGCTTGTCATTACCCAGAATGCCTGAGGCGAGCTGAATTTCGGAGATCCAACCCGCAAACTGATCCGCAGAACCTACATCCTTGCCGTTAAAATCTTTGATTCTACCTAGCATGAGCCGATTAAGCGGGGCCAAGGGTTTGGGAAGGCTATCACCTTTCGCCATGAAGGCTTTCCCACTGCCGTCACGCACACGTAAAATGTTGTCCCCCGTAGCCGCATCCCAAGTGATGATGACAAGACTGGGTTTGGAACCATCGACATCTTTACTGACGATGCTGCTCTTCCCACCCACGCCATTGTCGAACTCGGCAACAATATTTTTGTCTTTAACAACCAGAAGTGAAACGCGGGCACCTTTCTCATTCAAAAGAGTCGCGACACGTGTCGGCAGGCGCGTAGCCTCGGCTTGAAAAGCTATGGCGAGTGAGAGTCCTGCGGCTCCTTTTACCGCTTTGCTTCCAAAAGGAAACTCAGCACTTTGCTCGCCAGCATTGACCATTTCCATGGCGCATGGCTTGCCATTTCGAGGACGGAAATCCAGGGCCGTGCGTCCGCCTTTGACCCCGATGTTCGTCCAATGCTGCCTTACCGGTGCGTGCTCGGACTTTAAACTGTAGGCGAGTAGGGTATTGCCTTTGCCCCGAGGAGCCAGATCATGCCAACTGAGGGCGGCATCACCGATGTTGGCGGTTACGGGCTTGCCCATCGCATCTTTGCAGACACCGACCATGGAGACCAGATGCAGCACAACATCTGTGTCATTCGGAGGCAATGGACGATCCATCGGCAACTGAAAGTGGTTTGCCTCAGAAGTGGCGGCTGAAGATGGTGCTGCTATGCTCACAGCGACAGTCGGCGCACTACTTTTACCTCCTAAAATGAGCCATCCACCGATCAATACCGCAAGGGCAGAGCCCGCCATGAGGGCAAACTTTTTAATTTTTGGGTCCTCAAAAGGATTGGCCTTTGCCACACTGTTGACAGCAGTATCTCGCTTGGGGGTTGCGGCATGAGAAGTCGGTGAGCGTGCTGGAGTCGCAGAGCGAGTCCATGCCTGACTGTTTCCGGCGCTGACCTGAGGTCTGGCAGGCAGAAGAGGCGCTGTATGAGCCCCCATTTCGATGATTGGCTCCGCGACTGGGATAATCTCCACTGGCTGAGTGTGGTAGGCCACAGGCTGGATCTGCCCTGTTTGGTAATACATCGGGTGAACAGGAACACTGCTGGTGGTGACATTGCCTGGATATATGGGCTGTGTGTAGGCACCAGGAGGTGGAGCATACGTCGGCATCCAGGGCATCATCGGAGGAGCAGAGGACATTTTTTCCCAGGATCTGAATTCCTCGATGGCCAGCTGAGCGTTGGACGGACGGTCATCTGGTTTTTGCGCCATGAGCCGCAGAACCCAGGCTCCCAGCCATGGTGGAACATGCGGAGCGATGACATGCAACGGCAGGATGTCATGCTCGATATGCTTGTCGATCACCACAGTCACGGTGTCTCCATCAAAGGCTTTACGACCAGACAAGGCTTCATAAAAAACGCAGCCCAAAGAATAAAGATCGGTCCTTTCATCCGTGGGTTTGCGTGTGAGCTGCTCGGGAGCCATGTAGAAAATGGAGCCCATGACTGCACCAGAGACGTCTTCGGTTTGCTTGCGGGCGCGCAAGCCAGTGCGAGCCAGACCAAAGTCGATAATTTTCGACTGCATGCGCCCTCCAGGCAGCCGCTCAACCTTGATATTTTCAGGTTTGATGTCGCGATGCAGGATATGGCGCTGATGGGCGGCCAGCAGCGCTTCGACGGTTTGAGAAGCTAGTTCCTTGAAATCATCGTAATGCAGCGGGCCACGCGCTACGACATCGGCGAGATCCTCACCTTCGAGCAGTTCCATGACCATGAACAGCCCCTCGGCATCGCTGGCGACATCAAAAATGGTGACGATGTTTGGATTACGGAGCGAAGCGAGAGCATCAGCTTCACGGCGTAGGTCGGCGGCGAGTTTTTCATCTCCACCGATCTCGGTGGCAGAAATGAGGCGTTTGATGGCGACCCAGCGTTTGAGTTCGTTATCGAAGGCACGATAGACGGCGCCGACGCCGCCGACGCCGAGCTGTTCATAGACTTTGTATCGTTCCGCCATGAAGTTTAGCTTGTTTAACAACTAGCAGAACCCGATGCAGCGCTCTTTGGCAAGACGGATGTGAGGAAATCTAGTAATCAACTTTTAAGAGATCCTACTTTCCATCGCGAAAGTTCTGCTTGTCGTTTTCAAGGAAAGCCGGAAAGGAGCGGCCATGAAATTGAACCTCCGACTTACTGTGGTCATGTTAAGCTCACAGCTTTTGCTCATTCAGGCGCGGGCTGCTGAGATAAAAATCTCTTCACCGACACAGCTAACGGCCTCGCACAACTCGCTTCAACCTGGCGATACCGTTTTGTTGAAATCGGGAAAATGGGCCGATGTGGATCTGCTTTTTTCTGGCAAAGGGACCAAGGAGGCTCCGATCATATTGAAGGCCGAAGTGCCTGGTCAGGTGGTGCTAACAGGTAAAAGCCATCTACGGATTGCTGGTGAATATCTCGTGGTGGAGGGCCTGCATTTTCAGGAACCGGATACGGAAGTGAGTGATGTGATTCAGTTTCGTGGCGATTCCAAAACGCCTTCCAATCATTGTCGGCTGACAAATTGCGCGATGACCAGCACGGGCCCACAAAATGCCGATGCTGAATGCCGCTGGGTGGGCCTTTATGGTCAGGGAAATCGTCTGGATCACTGCCGATTTGAAGGGAAAACGGGCAAAGGCACGACAGTCGTGGTCTGGCTGAATGCTAAAGGTGACGGCAGACATCAGCTTGACCATAATTACTTCGGCCCGCGCGAGAAGCTGGGCAAAAATGGCGGTGAAACCATCCGCGTCGGTGACAGCAAGACCTCCATGATGAAGGCCGCCTGTGTGGTGGAACGGAATATTTTCGAGAAATGCAATGGCGAGGCCGAATGCATCTCGAACAAGTCCTGTGGAAATCTTTACCGCGAGAACACCTTTCTAGAAGTGCAAGGCACGCTGACTCTGCGCCATGGCAATGGCTGTGTGGTAGAAGGCAATGTTTTCCTAGGTAACAACGTCAATGGCACAGGCGGCATCCGCATCATCGGAGAGGATCATCAGGTGCGCGGGAACTACCTGGAAAAACTCGGTGGCGACAAAGCTCGTGCGGGTATTTGCTTCATGATGGGGATTCCTGATTCGCCCTTGAACCGCTACTTTCAGGTGAAGCGAGCAAGGGTGGAAAAAAATGTGCTGGTGGATTGTAAGCAGTCTTTTTTTATCGGTCTTGCGGATGACAAGAATGGTATTCTCCCGCCAGTTGGGTCCGTGATTCGTGGCAACACCATCATCTCGCCAAAACGCAGTTTGTTCGCCGTTAGCTGCTCACTCACAGGCCTGACCTTCGAAAACAATCGCTGCTTTGGCTCGGAGCTTGGAATGACTGCGCAGCCAGGTCTGGTGATGAATCCCGAAACGAAAGCGGCCCCACTCAAGGGGCTTTCACGCGCTGAAGTGGGGCCGAAATGGTGATCCTAATGAATGTCACAATCAGGCAGTCAGGACCGGAGCCATCTGGCGTGCGAAGGCATCTGGAGATAGGGCGCTATTTACGGCTTTTGCCATGGATTTGCTGAGACCATCGAGCGAATAGGGTTTCAGCATGATGTCCACAGGCGGGCAGCGGCCTTCGCTGAGAAGGGTGAACTTAGATCAGGAGCTTGGATTTGATCCTCGATATTTTTCGGGTCAGAGCTGTGTGGCAGAAAGACTCGGAATTCCCTCCCCTGACTGGCGCCGCTGTCGAACTCGATCTAGCCACCATGCTCACACACGATTTCCTGTGCCATGCTGAGGCCAAGATCAGTGCCGCGACCTGATTCTTTGGTGGTGAAAAAGGGTTCAAAAATGCGGTAACGCATGCTGTCTGGGATGCCGCAGCCATTGTCGCGCATGGCGATCATGACAAACTCTGCCGTGGTGCCATCACCGCCAGGAGTGTGCTGAATGACGTTTTCGATGCCGATTTCAATGATGCCAGTGCTGTTAGATGGCAGCGAGTCACGAGCATTGAGGCAGAGGTTTAGTATCACTTGTTCCAGTTGAGTGGAGTCAGCCAGAGCAAATGAGGATTCCATACTAGCGCGCACCTTTAGGCAACCATGGCGTCACTTTTTTCACAGGTGGAATCCCACGCATCACCGAGGTGGTGGCATTCATGACAGCGACGACAGGGTTAAGAGCCCAGCCACTGATCCATATAGGCAGCGACAAAAACGCCTGCCCGAAGGATGAAGCTCTGTGAAATGAAGATCCAGTCGAGAGGCTGCTCCATGAAACGAGCAGCCCCGATAGCCGACAGCCAACCCAAGAGCATCAACGGTAGGAGGATACGGTTGCGTAGTGCGTTCATACGGAAGTGGAGGCGATTACTATGGGAGCTTGGGTGAGCAAGGTGTGTCTGTCTGGAGATTGAAAATGAACAGGCTGGCGAAACCACGTCGACGTGCTCATGATCGTGGAGCTATGTGTCTTTTCTTCCAGCCTAGCCAAGGCACGATCCAGTGCAGCTGGCAGGTGAGTTTCAAGCCATGCAGTCATCCAAGACTCGATCTCTAATCGATCAATCGAGGGCGCAGGCGATGCGGTGGATGGGGCTACACTATGTAAAACACTCGTTTCAAGATCGTCGAGCCTGTCCTTGAGAGCGCTTACGCCCATCACAGCTCCAAAGAGGTCGTTTTTAACCTGGTTGATCTCTTCGTGAAGCTCTTCACGAAGGTTGTCAGCGATTGCAGGTGGCGCTTTTTCAGCACCGACAGCCATGAAGGGGCTCGCCGGTGGAAGAAAGTCAGAAGGCGCTTCTTTGGATTCAACCGGGAAAGGATTGAGTCCAGGGAAGCTTTTAGCTGAAGTTTGGCGATTCAGCGGTGGAGCTTCAGCACCACTTTGATTGACGGCCAAGGCTGCAAGACCTGAGGCCTCCCGTTTCATGGGCAGCCAGCTCACTGGCTCAGAAGCTGCACTGTAGAGGCTTTCGGGTGGTGCCAATAGTTCGGTATGATCTTCGCCACTGGCATTAGCTGGGAATGGAGACTTAGCAAAGGGTTCGCTTTCGTTACTCAAAAACGGCGACTGGAAGGCATCCTGTTGCTCGGCTTGCCCTCCCGTGTCTGTCGTGAATGGTTTCTCTTCGACAGGTTGCGTCATAGGCGCTGTCGTAACGGAGCCCGACGAGCGCTTGGAAGAGAAAATGGAAAAGGCAAGAGGCATGGTTAATTTATAATATTTTAATATTTTATATATTTATTATAAATATATATGAATTTTACAATAAAATCAACTTTCCCGAAGCTAATTTAGCAGCATTGGCCTTAGGTGTCGGTTTTCTTTATGCTTTTGTGCATTCATAATCTGCGAATTAGGTTGGCTGGTGAGATATTAAAAAATCTGAAAACGGCGCCTTATTTTTGTAATTATAAGCGAAAAGCCTAGAAATGATTTAAATCGCACCTTGATGAGCTTGAAAACTGCTCGCCAATCATGCTTACCTATGTTATTTTCCTAATTTAAGTTTGTATGATAGATTACGACTGTGCTTTTTGTGGAATTGGAAGCAGACTGAAATGCAGTATTTTTCCGTCGTTTTTCTTGTCACTGTAGATGCGGTGGCCTATGAGGAAGGTGCACATGAGATCACTCCCGTTATTTTCTCGGTCTCTTGTTTTTGGCCCATCCTATTTCCTTGGCACCATGACTTTCCTTCGACTGTCTGTAGCGCTACTTCTGCTCTCAATCACTGGAACCGCTCAACTGCGGGGGCAGACCTTTCTCGACTCCTTGACCAGCGATTTAAATATCGAGGGTTTGGAAACGACCTACGATCCTGTGACCGGACTCGCCATGGCCAAAGGAGATGTACATGTCAGTTATAGCGATGTCGAAATCCGTTGTGGCACAGCTAGTTACAATGCCAATACTGGTGAAGTGATTGCTCGCGAAAACGTCATCATCTGGAAATCTGGCATCACCTACAAGGGCGAAAACATCATTTACAACGCCAACAGCGGCGACATCAGCGGTGATGCTGTTCGCAGCTCACTGGAGAGGGAAGTGGGAAACTTTTTCTACGAGACCGACCGTTTTGAGACACAGACACGTCTGGTGGAGCGTCTCGAAGGCGGCGAGACGATGCTGACGACACATGATTCTGATCAGCCAAATTATCGCCTGCGCGCGCGCAGCATGACGGTCTACCCAAATGACCGTGTCGTGATGAAAAATGTTTCCGTTCTCGTCGGTGAAACGCCTGTTTTTTATCTTCCTTCCGTGACACAATCACTCAACGGAGAAATGGGCTACCGTTTTAATCCAGGGTATCAGAGCCGCTGGGGTGCCTTTCTCTTGAATGAATATTCAGTCATTCACGGAGACCACACCGCTGCCAGATACCATCTGGATCTCCGTTCAGCTCGCGGTCTAGGTGTCGGTGTCGATTTCATGTCCACGCGTTATCGTAATAACTGGCACAACTTTTCCGGCCTCAAACTCTACTTTCAAAGCGACAGCCAGCCAGATGATAACCGCACAGGCGATATTCGGAGACCAGTTTCGGACAAACGTTACCGGGTTAATTTTCAGCATCGCATCTACCTTCCAGGTCCAGAGAAAAGCACTTGGTATCTCGATTTCGATTTGAATAAGATCAGTGATTCGCATTTCTACGAAGACTTCTTTTTCAACGATTTCCGTGAGACACCTCAGCCCGACAATCAAGTGTCTCTGGTGCATACTGATCCGCGCTATCTTGCCACTTTGATGGCTAGGTTTCAGTTGAATGACTTCTATCGCGTTGGTGAGAAGCTGCCGGAATTCAGCGTCGATTGGACACGGCGGCCACTTTGGGACTCAGGCATTTTCCATCAGGGCACATTCTCAGCTGGCTTCCTGAGGGAACAATTGTCTGATTTGGATATTAACAACGCCAATCTCCAGGTTCAGGCTAACAAATCTTTACTTGCGGGGTTGGACGTTGCCTTGGGTGGTGGTGAACTCAGTGATTCACAGGCGGCTCAGGTGCGCAATCTCCTGGGCTTGAGTAGTGGAGTTACCCTAGGTGTTCCTGAATATACTCGTGCGGAGCAGTTGCTGCTTTCGGAAACGGAATTTGATCGCCAGCAATACGCTCGTGTTCACACTTACCATGAGTTCTTGTATCCTAAGACTTTTGGCGGCTGGTTGAATGTGGTGCCCAGACTGGGAGTGGGAGTCACGCACTATTCAGGCATCACAGCACGCAACCTCGGTGTTGGTCCAGAACGTGATTTCGCAGATGAAACCAAGGGTATCTTTCATGCTGGTTTAGATGTTTCCTTCAAACTAACGAAAACTTGGTCTGACTACACAAACGAGTCTCTGGGCATTGACGGCCTACGTCACATCTTGCAACCTTACATCAATGTGTCCTACTTGGATGCAGATCGTCCGGAGGATTTCCCGTCCATTGACCGACTCTCCAAGACGACCCGTCCACGTTCTCTCGATCTGCCGCTATACTCTGCTATTGATGATCTGACTTCTTGGAATGTCACTCGTGTGGGCTTCCGCAACCACCTTCAGACTCGTCGTGACTACACTCAGTTTTATAATAACGGTAGATTTCAGAGTGCCAATGAGGATCCATCTCAGACCTACACTTTAGCGGGCATGAATACATACGTGGATGTTTTCCACAATGACCCCGAGTTTAACCGATCCATTTCCAATCTTTATAACGAGCTGTTTTTCCGTCCGGTGCCCTGGATCAATATCTGGATGGACATGCAACTGCCGATCACCAGTGACAATGGCAACTTCACGGAATTCAATCAAGGCATCACCTTCTTGCCTTCGGATTCACTCTCTTTGACACTTGGTCATCAGTATGTCAGTGACAGTCCCTACTTCCGTGATTCAAACCTGATCTTCTCCCGCATTTACGCTAGGTTTAATGACAACTGGGGTTTTGCCATGAATCACATCTATGAAATGGATGACGGCACCATGGAATTCCAGAGTTACAGCATCACTCGTGACCTCACCAGTTGGGTGGCATCCTTTGGAGCAATGATGCGTGACAATCGCAACGGTCAGGCTGAAATGGGCATTCTGTTATCCCTGACGTTGAAAGACTTTCCAAACCTCACATTGCCTCTCGACTTCGACCCCAACCCGTCTGGACGCGGTGGCTCCCAGTAACAGTCTCGTATAGACTCTTCGTTTGAGATGCCTTCGTGGCGCGCTTAGCTGGGTCTGAACTTTTCCATCAGCCATATGCGGCTCATATTTTTCTCATGAAAATTACCATCATCGGTTCTGGTTACGTCGGTCTCACCACTGGGGCCTGTTTTGCAGAAGTGGGGCATCATGTCCTGTGTGTGGATAATGATCCCAAAAAGGTCGAGACGCTTCTTGCCGGGCAGATCCCCATTTTTGAACCGGGCCTAGAGGAGATTGTCAAAAAGAACGTTGCTGCGCGTCGGCTGTGTTTCTCCACCAGTACGGAGGAAGGTGTCGATCATGGCGAGGTTCTCTTCATCGCTGTCCCCACACCGCCGCAGCCTGACGGCAGTGTCGATCTCAGTTTCATCGAAAAAGTCGCCCGCGAGATCTCTCAATATCTCGACAGCTACCGCGTCATCGTTGACAAAAGCACGGTTCCAGTGAAAACCGGTGAGCGCGTGGCCCAGACCATCCGTCGATACGCCCGGCCCGGCGTCGAGTTTGATGTCGTCAGCAATCCTGAATTCCTGCGTGAAGGCAGCGCTGTGGCGGATCTTATGAAGCCCGACCGCATCGTCATCGGTGGCAACAGCGACCGAGCGCTCGCGCTCATGCAAAAAATCTACGAGCCTTTTGTCGCCCCGGTCCTCGTCACCGACATCAACAGCGCTGAGCTCATCAAACATGCGGCCAACAGCTTTCTCGCGCTCAAGATCAGCTATATCAACGCTCTCGCTGAAATCTGTGAGGCCAGCAATGCAGACGTCCTCAAAGTCGCCGAAGGTATCGGTGCGGACAAACGCATCGGTCGGGATTTCCTCAATGCGGGTCTGGGCTATGGCGGCTCCTGCTTCCCGAAGGATATCGCGGCTTTCATTGCCATCAGTGAGCAGCTCGACATCCCCTTTAATCTTCTCAAAGAAGTCCAACGCATCAACGCCCGCCAGCTGGAACGCTTCCTTGATGCTCTACGCGAGGCGCTCTGGGTGCTGAAGGATAAAAAAATCGCTGTCTGGGGTCTTGCCTTCAAACCCAATACTGACGACGTGCGCTCATCTGTCGCTATCAACTTGGTGGAACGACTCGTCGCTGAAGGTGCTCAAGTCACCGTCTATGACCCCAAGGCCATGGAAAAAGCCCGCGACCTTCCCGTGGCAGACAAGCTCACCTTTGCCGAAAATGCCCTCGAAGCGGCGCGCGGTGCCGAGGCCCTCGTTATTGCCACCGAATGGCGAGAGTTTGCCAGCGTCGATCTTTCCCAGCTGCGTGAAGCCATGCTCACCCCGCTGATCTTTGATGGTCGCAACCTTCTTGACCCCGTCGCAGCGGCGGATTTCGGCTTCCAGTATCGCGGCATCGGACGCGGCACCGTGGAGGCCCGTTCATAGTCGTTTATCATGCCTGTTCCTTCCAGCCCTCGTGCTACCAATGTCCGCTCCGTCGCCGTCGAAGTTTTCACCGAGTGGCAAAAGACACCTCGTTTCGCTGTCGATATTTTAGATGACTGGACCCGTCGCACGGCCCTTTCAGCACCGAATGCCGCCTTCCTTCACGACATCGTTCTCACCTCCCTGAGGAATTTGACCTTGCTCGATCACTGGACGGATCATCTCACCGGAAACAAGCACCTCGATCACCGCACCCGCTGGCTCTTACGTATCGGTCTCTGCCAGTTGCTCCTGCTCGGAGTCCCCTCCCACGCTGCCGTCAATGAGACCGTCGCCATCGCCGGGCGCTCTGGCGCTCTGATCAATGCCGTCCTCCGCCGTGCTGGCCGCGAGCTGGCGCAGCTCACGAGCCACACTGCCACACTTCCCCTGGCGACGCAGTATTCGCATCCCGAGTTCATGATCCGCCGCTGGATCAAAATCATGGGCAAGTCCAAGACTGAAGCCCTCTGTCAGTGGAATCAAAACCCGCCGTCCACCTTCGTCCGCGTCAATCGTCTCATCGACGCAGCGGATGAAAAACTCGCCAAAGTCCCCGGCCTCGCTCCTCACAACGAAGAAGACTTTTTTGAGTGCGATCCCACCCCGCGTGAGGCGCTCAAGCAAGGTCTCTGCTACGCTCACGATCCCAGCACTGCCATCGCTCCACGCATGTTGGCACCACGTCCAGGCGAGACCGTGCTGGATGCCTGTGCAGCTCCTGGTGGCAAAACGGCTCTTATGGCTCAGATGATGTGCAATGAAGGCCGCATTTACGCCTGTGATGCCTCCTCAGCTCGTTTGAACCGCCTGCGGGAAAACCTCACCCGTCTGCATGTCCGCAATGCTCAGGTCATGCAGCACGATCTGCTCAGCGACGCCCCGGCTCCTTTTGGTGATATTCTTTTTGATCGTATCCTGCTGGATGTGCCTTGCTCGAACTCCGGCGTCATGCGTCGCCGCGTGGATGTGCGCTGGCGCTTGCAGGAAGATGAATTCACTGCTTTAGCCGTCACCCAGCGGGCCATCTGTGAGGCCGCCCTTCGTTACTTGAAACCCGGCGGCTCGTTGGTTTACAGCACTTGCAGCATCGACCCTGAGGAAAATCAGCACATCGTCAAAGCCGTGCTGGAAGCTCATCCTGAACTCGAAATGGCGGAAAGCCGTCTCGTCTTTCCGCCCAAAGATCTCATGGACGGTGCCTTTGCGGCACGCCTGGTGAAAAGTGCCTGACGGTATTTAGAGGCAAGGCACATCACAGCTGCTGCATTTTGTATCTCTTGAGCCCTGCGTCTTCCGTCTCTGACCAGCATGTTAAGGAGAATCCGCGTCTTCTTCAGGCTGGCGCTCCAGGAAGCGCATGGCGTGGTCGATAAAGCGCAGAGGCACATCATCGGTGGGACCGTTTCGGTTTTTGGCGAGGATGAGCACCGCTTGGCCTTTTTTCTTGGCCTCGGTTTCCTCATCTTCCACCTCCATCTTGCCGCCTGCGTAGTCTTCACGTGTCAGCAGGCCCACCATGTCAGCATCCTGCTCGATGGAGCCGGACTCACGAAGGTCTGAAAGCACCGGACGCTGGCCCTTACGAGATTCGACAGATCGGTTCAGCTGGGCCAGAACGATGATCGGAACGTTCAGCTCCTTTGCCAAGCCTTTGAGACCGGCGGAAATTTCGGCGATTTCGATCTGACGATTGTCCTTGGCCCGACGGCTGCCAGAGGTCATGAGCTGGAGGTAGTCGATCATGATCATCTTGATGTCGTGCTGCTTCTTCATGCGGCGTGCCTTGGCTCGCAGTTCCAGCACATCGAGACCAGCCGTCTCATCGATCAGAATGTTTGCCTTTTGCAGCTCACGCGTCGCTTTGGCCAGAGCATCCTGCTGGGCACGGGAGAGCAGACCACGCGAGAGATCCTGCATGGAAAGCTGCGCACGCGAGACCAGGAGACGACGCACCAGCATGGTCGCACTCATTTCCAGACTGAACACAGCGCAGGGGTGCCCGCACTCCACAGCGATGTGCTCAACGATGTTCATGGCCAGCGAGGTTTTACCCATCGAAGGACGGGCGGCGATGATGAACATTTCCCCGCCTTGCAGGCCGCTGCTCATGCTGTCCAGCTTGCTGTAACCGGTGGAAAGACCACGTAACTGCCCTGGATGCTCCAGCATGTATTGGATACTGTCGATGGCCTCAGCCACATGCGAGGCCAGCGTCTTCACGCCATCTTCCTTGCCTGTGGATTCACGCACCGCCAGCACACGTTGCTCGGCATGGTCAATGAGCGTGCCGACGTCCTCATCCAGCTGCTCTTTGCCGAATTCATAGCTCTGATGGATGTTCAGCGAACAGGCATGAATGAGCTGCCGCAGGATGTGCTTGTCCGCGACGATCTTCTTATAATGCGTGTAGTGGGAAGGACTGGGAACAAACGTGAATAACTCCGTGATCGCCGCAGGTCCGCCCACTCTTTCCAGCAGGCCCTGATCCCGCAGCGCATTGGTGACCATCACGGGGTCGATCGGCAGGTTTTTGTCGTAAAACTCCAGCAGTTTCTCGTAGATCGTGCGGTTCGCTTCGTGATAAAAAGCCGCCGTCGGCAGCATGACGCGACTCTCACTCAGACGCTCATTCGGGTCTTGCAACAAACTGGACAGCACCCCCTTCTCCGCCTCATCAGAAAAGGGCAGCGCGCGATTAATGTTCGCCAAAAGCTCCTCCGCCGTGGGCACTTCATTGCGCTTGCGACCAAAGGGATTGGCCTGCTTGGTTGACTCCGCTTTAGCGGGCAAATCGCCTGGAGCGGCGGCGGCTTGAATAAGATTGGAAGCGGACTCGGCCATAGGCATACCATTTAAGGAGGCAAAGCTCTGGGAATACAATCTGAGCAACTGCCAAAGTTGTGTGAATCACTTGTGAATAAGCCATCAACCAAGCTTTCTCTACATGAGTAAAGTGAATCGTTCTTAAAAACAAAGCCACCTCAGTGCCAGACCAGCTTGCTTTCTACTGGCTTGCGGATGCTACGGGGCCATTTGAACTCGGGTTTTGGCCAGCCGAGATAAATGAGACCGACGCAGCGATCTTCAGCTCGCAGTCCCAACCAGGCTCGGAAGCATTCGGTATCGAGCATCGGAGGCGATGACCAGTAGCCACCGAGTCCGGCGGCAGTGGCGCTGAGTTGCAGATTTTGCAGCGCGCTGGCACAGGCCTCGATTTCTTCGATCTCGGGGATCTTGTCTCCTCCGTTGCGCTCCATCACGCAGGCAATCACCACCGGAGCTAGCAGAGGGTTTTCACCCATTTTGATAAACTTATCCTCCCGGAATTCAGCGGACGGTGTCGTTTCCCGATAAGAAGCCTGCATCTGAGAGGCAAGCTGCTGCCGTGAGTCGCCCTGATACAAATGAAAACGCCAAGGCTCAGTGAGGCCGTGATTTGGTGCCCAGGTGGCGTTTTCAAGGATCTCCAGCAGGAGAGAACGATCCACCTCGCGGGTGGTGTCCATGTCCGTTGGCTTGATGGAACGACGATGACGAATAAGCGCCGTGGTATCGGCAAGACTGGGGAGAGCCATGGTAAATATGAGGCCCGAATGACGAGCCCCTATGCCCTATCGTCAAGTCACGAAGCAGCGGCTCAATTGACGCGGCGGATCAGCGTCTGCATCACGCCCTGGATCAATAGCTCCTGAGCAGGAATGAGGTCTGGGAAGGAAGGGTTTTCTGCGTGCAGAAAGGGCTGACCATTTTCCACGACATAGCGCTTCAGGGTCGTCTCGCCATCAATGAGAGCAGCCACGATGTCACGAGGGCGGGGCTCACGTGCTTCGAGAATCACGACATCGCCATGGCAGATATTGGCACCGATCATCGACTCACCACGCACTTTCAGGGCAAACGCACGCGCATTACGGCTGAGACCGAGCGTGGCCGCATCGACCGTGATGGAACCATCCGCCTCCTGTTCCTGCATTTCACCATAACCCGCAGCGATGCTGCCATAGAGAGGAATATCAACGATCTCACCGCGCTCCAGATCTTCAGGGAAAACCACCGCGCGCGCCTTGTTCGGATGACGCTGGATGACCCCCTTTTTCTCCAGAGCCCGCAGATGGCTCATCGCAGCCGTCTGGCTGTTGAATTTGAAATGCTTTTGGATGTCTCGCGTGCTAGGCATCACGCCCTGCTCGCGCTGGTGTTGCCGCAGATAATCCAAGAGCTCGCGTTGACGATCAGTGAGTTTGATGGTGTTTCCGAACATGTGAACTCTGTTCGCGCGAACAATCAGCATTGCAAATCTTTTTTCTTCACCGCACTCACAAGGGCCGAGCTGATCCGAAATAACTGACACCGCTCTTCACCTCATCGACGTGCTTGGCTTCTGCTGGAGTCTGGATGAGAATGACTCGTGTTTTTCATCTCTCGTTTTTTGATCCTACTTTCCCTGCCCGTGTGTCTGGTAGCACAGACTGATACGGCGGCACCTGAGCGTCTGCCGCTGGGGCAGGCTGGCGCTTTGCCTGACAATACCAGCAGCCTCTCTCAAAAAGCGGCGGACGCCTTTGCCAAACGCGACTGGAACACGGCCCGCGCCGCCTACAAAGAAATGCTCGAAGTGGATGCTGAGAACGGCCTAGTGTGGGGAAATCTGGGGGCTGTCGAACAACAATCTGGCCAGCTCAAAGAAGCCATCGCCTGCTTTGAAAAATCCGTGCGCTTCAATCCAGGTCTCATCCAGTCATGGAATGCCCTGGGGCTGCTCCATGCAGACAATGGCGATGTTTATCTCGCCATCTCCATGTTCAGCCGCGCCATCCATGAGGACCCGACCGATCCACGCGCGCACAATTATCTCGCCATCGCGGCACGCAGTCTTGGCTGGACTTCGACGGCGGAATCGGCACTGCAAAGAGCCATCGAACTGAACCCCAAATACGGTATCGCCCACTTTAATTTGGCCTTGCTGTATGTGGACCAAAAACCACCCAGCGTGGAGCTGGCGCGTCGTCACTATGAGCAGGCCCTGAGTCTCGGAGTGGAGAAGGATGAGATCGTCGAACGGAGGCTGAAGGAATGAGCTGGGATCTGGCCGCGATCCGTGAGACAAGGCGCAGCGCCGGGCTTTGGCGTGAGCTGCGCACATTGGAGACAGCACCGGGCATGATGGTCGAGTGGGAGGGGCGTCGCTTGATCAATTTTGCCTCCAACGACTACCTCGGGCTCAAGAGCTCCCCTGCCCTGGCGGCTGCGCTGAAGGAAGGCGTGGATCTTTACGGCGCAGGCTCTGGAGCCTCACGCCTTGTCAGCGGCAGCCTGAGTCCGCACAGCGACTTTGAGTCGGCGCTGGCGTCGTTTAAACACACCGAATCCGCCATCACCTTTACCAGCGGTTTTGCTGCAGCCCTGGGCACGCTGCCAGCTCTCGTCGGCGGGGGTGACACGATCCTTTTAGATAAACTCAGCCATGCCAGCCTCGTGGATGCAGCCCGCCTCAGTGGAGCCACGCTGCGCGTATTTCCGCACAATCATCTCGGTAAGCTGGAGAAGCTGCTGGAGACCGCCAGTGGACGTGTCTTGATCGTCACCGAGGCTATCTTCAGCATGGATGGAGACGCTTGCGCTCTTGCTGAAATCATCGCGTTGAAGGAGCGGTTTGGTGCCTGGCTGCTGCTGGATGAAGCCCATTCCGTGGGTGTACTCGGGCCGCAGGGTCGCGGTCTCGCTGCAGCGCTTGGACTGGAGTCGCAGATCGAGATCCACATGGGCACCCTAAGCAAGTCTTTTGGTCTCAGCGGGGGTTACATCGCTGCATCACGGCTGGTGGTGGAACATCTCATCAATCACGCGCGTAGCCTGATCTACTCAACAGCACCGCCGCCTTGTCTGGCCCATGCCGCCTTGGCTGCTTTAAATATCATCGCAGGTGAAGAGGGCGAGTCACGGCGTCAGTGCCTGCGTCAGCATGTGCAGCAGCTCATGCCGGATAAACCCATGGTCAGCGCCATTTTACCAAAAATCATCGGCGATGAAAAAGCGGCCCTCGAAGCCAGCGCAAGACTTCGCGAACTTGGTTTTCTCATCCCAGCCATACGCTACCCAACCGTCGCGAAAGGCAGCGCCCGCCTGCGTATCACGCCGACGGCAGGCCACAGCGCCGAGCAGGTGCAGCGTTTGATCGCAGCCTTGCAGCAGCTGTGATCAAGGCAGCACTTTCATCCGTGCATTCGCATCGCTACGAATCTGGCCATCCAGACCGATCAGCGGCTGCGCCTCAGCCACACGCCCCAGAGGCCGGATGCCCGGTGCGGAAGCGCCTTCGCGCCCCAGGTCTGCATCCATCGCCTCAGCCAGTGAGCGCAAGCGCTTCACCACCTCGGCTTCATCAGCGGCCACATTGCGAGCTTCACCGATGTCTTTCTCCAGATGATACAGCTCGCCATTCATCAAATGCAGTTTCCAGGGGCCGGAGCGCACGGCCTCAAGACTAAAACCGCGATAGTAATAAAACGCCTCTCTGGCTTTAAAGTCAGCCACACGGCCGAACAAAAGAGGCGTCAAATTCAGACCGTCGATTTGACGATCCGCTGGAGCCGAGGCACCGGCCAGAGCAGCAAAGGTTGGCAGCCAATCCATGTGACTCGTGATCGCGCCCGTGCTGCTGCCAGCAGGGATTTTCCCAGGCCACCAAGCCAGCGTGCCGACACGGATGCCGCCCTCCAGCGTGCTCCCCTTGCTTCCACGCAGAGGTTGATTGTTGGAGCCATGATTCAGCGCTCCGCCATTGTCACTCGTGTAGATCACCAGCGTCTTACCATCCAACTTCAACTCACGCAGCAGATCCAGAATGCTCCCCGTGCTCGCATCCAGTTCCTGCGCCCAGTCACCGATCAGGCCATTCGGGGACTTGCCCATGAATCCAGGGTCAGGATAAAGCGGAAAATGCACCGCCGTGTGTGGCAGATACAAAAAGAAAGGCTGATCCTTGCTGGCCCGGATGAAATTCAGCGCCCGCTGCGTGTAACGTCGCGTGATGCTGTGCTGCCCCTCCACCTTCACGCGCTCGACCACCTGATCATTCTCCAGCAGCGGCAGCGGCGGCTGGGTGTTTCCACGCAGTCCCGTCTCATCTTTCGGAGTCTGCTGCTGTTTCTTTTTAGCCGCAGACCCAGCTTTAGTTGATTGCCCAGGATTGCTCTTCGAGCCCTCCGAGGCCATGCCCATGTCGTTCGAGTAAGGAATGCCAAAATAGCTATCGAACCCCTGACTAGTCGGTAGGAACTCCTTCTGATCTCCGAGATGCCATTTGCCGATGCAGGCCGTTTTGTAGCCCTGCTCCTTCAGCACTTCAGCCACCGTGAGCTCTTTGGGATTCAGCCCCACTTCAGCGGCGGGAAAAAGCACATGCGGCGTCGGCAGCACACGTTTGGGGTAGCATCCCGTCATCATCGCTGCACGTGAAGGACTGCACACCGGAGCCGCATAATGACTCGTCAATTTCAAGCCCTCCTTCGCCATTCGATCCAGGTTCGGCGTGGCATTATTGGAGCCGTAAGGCCCCGTGTCGGCATAGCCCTGATCATCGACATTGATGAGGATAAAGTTAGGCTGCTCCGCAGCTTGCAAATGACCAAAAAAACCAAGGCTGAGATAAAATAGGGACCGAATCATGAGACCTGCCTAAACGCTCAGTCCACTGCTGTCTTGCCTGCCCAAGCATTTAAAAAAGATGGCAAAACGGTGCTGAAAATGGCGGACAGGCCGGTGCTTCATGAAACAATCACACTGGAGTCATGAGTCTTAGCAACAGCACCGATCCCTGGCTTAGCCTCTCCCAGAAGACTTCCACCCGTGAAACTTTAAAAAGCAGAGCAGCGCCAAAAGGATCATGGATGCGTGTATCTTTGTCAGTTTAACATCACGCCATGCAATGCCCTGTTTAAGCAGATCAACCACACCATCAGCCCGCTGCGAGTGAGAGTGGAGCACATCTTCGCGAGGATGGCACAGATGGGGGCCGAATGGTGTCGGAGCATCGCGTTGAAACAAGCCCCACAGCGATTTTTCTGCACTTCTTGAAGTCCGTGCTTGCCGTGAGTCGGGGCTTACGGTGAAAGTACTTTTGTGTCTTTCCCCCCCAATTCTTCTGATGTGATTCTTTCGGCTGCTGATGCGGCCAGGGTAGCCCAGCGTTTGCAGGTTCTCACGACCGCACTTTCGAAAATCATCCTGGGAAAGGAGCAGGCGGTGCAACTGGCTGTGACCTGCCTGCTGGCACGAGGACATTTACTCTTTGAAGATCAGCCAGGCGTGGGCAAGACGCTGCTCTCCCAGGCGCTGGCTCAGGCGCTGGGGCTGCAATTTCGCCGAATGCAGTTCACCAGCGATCTTCTGCCTGCAGACATTCTTGGTGCCTCGATCTATGAGCGGGAGACGGGCGGCTTCCGTTTTCACCCAGGGCCGATTTTCACCCAGGTGCTGCTGGCAGATGAGATCAATCGCGCGACGCCAAAAACGCAGTCTGCCCTGCTGGAGGCGATGGAAGAAGGCCGCGTGACCTGTGATGGCACGCCACACGCGCTGCCGGTGCCGTTTTTTGTCATCGCGACTCAGAACCCTTCCAGCCAGATCGGCACGTTTATGCTGCCAGAGTCACAACTGGACCGGTTTCTCATGCGGCTGGCGCTGGGAGCCCCGGATCGGGTGGCTGAGCGGGCGATGCTCCAGGGGCAGGACCGTCGGGAAATGCTGCGCGAGATGCCTGCGGTGATGACCTGGGCGGAGCTGGAGACGATGCAGCGGCAAGCACGCGCGGTGCATGTGTCGGAGGCTTTGTTGGACTATTTACAGGATCTGCTGGCAGCGAGTCGCGCTACAGGCCATGGCCTCTCACCCCGTGCGGGTCTGGCGCTGCTGGCAGCGGCTCGTGCCTGGGCGCTGATGGAGGGCCGGGCGATGGTGCTGCCTGAGGATGTGCAGGCGGTGGGCTCGGCTGTGATGGGCCATCGTCTGGCAGGTGATACGGAAATGGCTGAGACGCTGCTGCGCGAGACGCCAGTGCCCTAGGCTGCGGTCGGCTGAGGGCTGATTCCCCCTGTTTTTTTCATGAAGCCAGAAAATCCAATACCAAGGGCATCAAGTCCGAGTCGCCGCATCAGCGACACACGTGATGCAGCGGTGCGTGTGCGCTGGAATCTGCACACGATTTCACTCACCGGCATCGTGCTGGCGATGGGCTACGCCGGGGCTGTGCAAAACAACGGTGCGGCCTATTTGCTGTGCTTCCTGACAGCCGTGTTGGCAGCGATGTCCTGGCTGCGCGCACGACAAAACCTACGCGGACTTCAGGTGAGCCTGAGGCAGGTCGCGAGTGGGCAGGCAGGTGGGCTCATGAAGCTGCCACTGGAGTTTCAAACCACGCAGGCTGAAAGCGTGTGGGCAGTGGAGGTATTGGTGGTGGGAGAAAGCGGGCGCTGGAGCTTCATCGAGCAAATCAGCAATGGCCAGAATGTGCGCCTGACCCTGCCCATCATGGCACCCGAGTCCGGGACGGATGCAAGCCTGCGGCTGCGAGTGCGCAGCTCGTATCCGTTGGGGCTATTCAGCGCTGAGCGCGAGATCGTGCTGACAAATACGCGGCGGATTCATCCCCGGCCTGAGGGCACACTGCCACTGCCGGAGCCGGATCGCAGTTTGGGAGCGGCAAGCGTGGTCGCCATCCAGACCGGTGGCCACCCAGGTCGTGAGGGCGATGACTTCGCTGGTGTACGGGAATGGCAACCGGGAGACTCCCTGCGGCATGTGGACTGGCGGGCCGTAGCACGGGGACGTCCGCTAATGGTGAAACAGTGGGCCTCAGGAGCAGGTTCAGCAGTGACGCTGGACTGGTCGTCACTGCCTCTGGCTGAGAATGAAAAAGGCGGACAGATCGCGCGCTGGATCGAGGAATGTGAAGCCAGTGGCGTTCCCTATGCCCTGCGTTTGCCAAATGTGGACATCCCAGTCAATCTGGGGCCGCCACACGCACGGCAGTGTCTGGATGCGCTGGCAGCTCAGTCCGCGAGTCTGGAAACGCTAAACAGTCAGCAAAAGTCAAAACGCCTGCCACCGGGGCATGAGCACAGCATACATCTGCCACGCGGCCCCCTGATGGCGATGTGCGGGATGCTGATGCTGGTGGCGCTGCCGTTGCTGGACTTTGCCTCGGCTTTTATCCCGGTTCTGCTGGCCTGCTGTATCGCCTGGAGGTTGCTGCTGAAGCGACCTCTGGCGGTGTGGATGCCCATGCTGGTGCTGATCTTGGGAGCGGTGATGATTCAGTTGATCCAGGGCCAGTTGATTAGCATGGAGGGTGGCATCGCTGTGCTGGTGGTGCTGCTGGGGGCCAAACTGCTGGAGTCCCGCACGCCGCATGATTTTCAGGTGCTAGGCATGGTCGGCTGGTTTCTATGCCTTTGCAGCCTGCTGGCAGAGCAGTCGCTGAGTCGCTCACTGTGGACCTTGGCGGTGTTTGCGGGCATCGCCATGTGCATGGTACGCTTTCGCCGAGGCAGTCCGGGCTTCATGCCCGCACTGCGACTGACAGGCACGATGCTGGGGCAGGCGCTGCCGGTGGCCGTGGTGGTGTTCTTCATTTTTCCACGCGGCAGTTTGGAATTCCTGGCCCGTTTTGGTTCCCAGCGCACGCACCAGACAGGTATCTCAAATTCGCTGGAGCCGGGCCGCATCTCAAAAATCGCGATGAATGACGACGTGGCCTTCCGCGTGGAGTTCCCGACCTCTGAACCACCACCCAATGAGAGCCGCTACTGGCGTTGTCTGGTGCTCTGGGACTGCAACGGACTCAGCTGGGAACGCGGGCCGCGGCTTTCGGGTTCGCCAAAGCTGCGGCTGGCCCAGCGTGATGATGTGAAGCAGATCATCTCTCTGGAGCCGCATGGCCAGCAGTGGCTGCCAAGCTTGGATCTGCCCGTGCGGGCAATCGGGGAGCGCGGCACGATGCTGCCAGACCTGAATGACATGATCGTCTCTGATGAACCCGTGAACAGCCTCTATCGCATGGAGGTGATCTCACGCCTGAAACAGGACAGCAGTGATATCTCCGAAAGCCAGCGGATGGCCGCGCTCAGCCTACCGCGTGACCTTTCCCCCAGAGTGCGGGAGCTGGCGAAGTCGTTTCAAAAAGGCAGCACCAGTGATGTGGCGACAGCGCAGGCCGCCATCGAGCACCTGCGCGCGCTGGGCTTTCGCTACACGCTGGAGCCGGGAGTCTATGAAGGCCCCGGAGCGCTGGATGATTTCCTTTTCGTTAGGCGGGTCGGTTTCTGCGAGCACTTCAGCGCCAGCTTTGCCACCCTCATGCGTGCGGCGGGCATCCCCTCACGCATCGTCATTGGTTACATGGGCGGTGAGTGGTCCACCCGTGGCGGCTACATGATCGTGAGGCAATCCCACGCGCACGCCTGGACGGAGCTGTGGCTGGAAGGCACGGGCTGGACACGCGTCGATCCCACCGCAGCGCTTGTCCCTGCTCGCATGAGCCTAGATCCACGCACCCTGCTGGCCAGCATGGAGGAGCAGGAGCGGCAGCGGTCCAGCTTCATCTGGCAGAGCTCACAGGCCATTCGGCTGTGGTGGGATGACATCGAATACCGCTGGTATAACACGGTCATCAGCTTTGATGAAGAAGCCCAGATCGCCTGGCTGAACTGGCTTGGCCTCGGCCAAATACGCGGACGGGAGCTGCTATTGCTCAGCATCGGATTCATCGTTTCGACGCTCAGTGCTCTCGGCTACTGGCTGAGCCGTCCTGCACGGTCGGCAGATCCCTGGGTGCGAGCCTGGCAGAGCCTGGGGCAAAGGCTGATCAAGCTGGGCGTCCCGCCTCGGCAGGTGCATGAAGGCCCACTGGATTTCGCCAAACGCGCCGCTGCCCAACGCCCTGCTCTGGCCAGTGAGATCCAGCGTCTGGCCCAAATTTATGCGGAAGCCCGCTACGGC
>CANHTV010000009.1 GCA_947463285.1 Verrucomicrobiaceae bacterium
CTCAGCCGCCTCACCATCCCGCAGTTCCGGGCTTCGGTGATGGATCTCATCGGTCGCTTTCGTCAGGGCGCAGGCTTTGATCGTCCCATCGGCAAAGATCAAGGGCTTAAAGGCTCCTATCGTGGCTTCGAGCCGCTGAAACCTGATGACAAGCTGCCCAAAGGCATTGCCAACGAACGCTCGAAAAACAGAGTGAAGCACAACTTCGAACGTGTGGACGCGGAGGTCGCCTTCCATTTCGGCAGTGAGAGTCCCGAGCCTGGAAAAATGGGCACGGATGAGTTTCGCATGCAGTGGGATGGCTGCCTGATTGCTCCTGACACCGGGCTCTATGAATTCATCATCAAATCCGAAAATGGTTTCCGCCTGTGGGTGAATGATGACGATGAAGCTGATGCACTCATTGACGGCTGGGTAAGTGCCGGACCCGAAGTGCGCACGGAAAAGAAAAGCCTCTTCCTTGTTGGTGGTCGTGCTTACAAGCTGCGACTCGAGCACTTTAAGTTTCAGGAAAAGACAGCCTCCATCGAGCTGCGCTGGAAGCCACCTCATGGCATCGAGGAAATCATTCCTGCGCATGCGCTTAGGACCGACCGCCCGCGCGAGCTGATGATCGTTAAAACCGAGTTCCCTGCGGATGACAGCAGTGGCGGCTACCCTCGCGGCACCACGATTTCCAAGGCCTGGGATCAGGCCGTCACCGAGGCCGCCATTCAGACGGCAGAGAGCGTTTTCGAGAAGCTGAATGAACTCGCTGGCACCAAGGATGGCGCACCTGACCGTCTCGAAAAACTACAAAAATTCGCGCTCAACTTGGCTGAGGCCGCTTTCCGTCGTCCACTCACCGATGAGCAGAAAAAAATCATCATCGAAGCTCAGTTTCAGGCCGCGAAGACCCCCGAGACCGCCGTGAAGCGTGTCGTCTTGTTCACCTTGAAGTCCCCGGAGTTTTTGTATCCCAATTTGCGCAACTCGGAGAAGGCTGACGATTACGATATCGCCGCGCGTCTCGCCCTGACACTCTGGGACTCCCTGCCAGACCGGAAGCTCACTCAAGCCGCTGCAGCTGGAAAACTGCACACGCCTGAGCAGGTCCGTGCCGAAGCGCTGCGCATGATCCAGGACTCTCGCACCAAGGCCAAGCTGCATGGTTTCTTCCATCATTGGCTGGAGTTGGAGCGCGCCGAGGGCACTTCCAAAGACCCCAAGATTTTCCCTGATTTCACCCCCGAACTGCTCGCTGATCTGCGTGAATCTCTATGGCAGTTCATTGATGACGTCGTCTGGAGCGAAAAGTCAGACTACCGTCAGCTGCTCCAGGCCGACTACATCCTCATGAATGAGCGCCTGGGTAAATTTTACGGCCATCCCGTGACTGGTGATGTCTTCCAGCGTGTCGGCTTTGATCCCAAGCAGCGCGCAGGTGTCGTCACGCATCCTTACATGCTCGCGTCACTCGCTTACACCAAACAATCCTCGCCTATCCATCGTGGTGTCTTTCTCACCCGCAACATCGTTGGCATGTCTCTCAAGCCGCCGATGAAAGCCGTCATCTTTGAGGATAGTCATTTTAATCCCAAACTCACCATGCGTGAAAAGATCACCGAGCTGACGCGCAGCGGCAGTTGTATGACCTGTCATCGCCTCATCAACCCGCTCGGCTTCAGTTTGGAAAACTTCGATGCCGTTGGTCGCTGGCGCACGAAGGATAACAACAAACCCGTGAACCCCGTGACCGAGTTCGCCACTGATGACGGCAAAACCATTCGTCTCTCTGGACCGCGTGACATCGTGAATTACGTCGCCGCCAATCCATCCGGGCATCGGGCCTTCATTCGCCACCTATTCCATCATCTGGTAAAACAACAGCCCGCCGCCTACGGAGCCCATCGTCTCGATGAACTCCAGCGCAGCTTCGCCGCGAACCAGTGCCACATTCAGAAACTCATTCTAGAAATCGCCCTCGTGGCAGCAGTGGATATTCCTTGAGAGTGTTGCAGACATTCTTGTCTGAACTGAGGTGTGTCGCCAGGATGAAGTGGGGAACCCCGTTGGCAAGGTGCCAAGGGCATGCTCCTCTTCAGCCCTGGGTAAAGCCCTGGGGCAATCCAGAATACAGCACACACTCAAAAGTCAGAGTCCTGAAAGGACGCCCCTCGACACCGCGCACAGGCTGACTGAGTGTGGCCGTGGAGTCGGAGAGCGCTCCTTCGGAGCTCTGGGAAAGAGGATGCGGAATGGCGGGTAACCCCTGGGCTGCTGCCTTGGGGTGAGGGGGCTTGGCACATCATTCCACCTTGATTTACCGCTCTTTACCCTTTTTCACGCTCCCACTTTCTGGCATTGAAGAAGAAGCCGTTGCAGCTTGGCCAACTCTCGCATTATCATTTATCTACGCATCCTCATCCTGCTGCTCTGCGTTTCCGTCCTCGCCTCCGTGCCTGACTGCACTTGTATTGCTTGGAACCTTTCATGAGGCCTCAGTCGCCTCATGAAAGGAATCAACAGGATCAATGGGCCGCTAGAGCCGTGTTATTAGGCCGCGTATAAACGGCCTGAAAAACACTGATGTTCCGTGTGGCAAAGGCGGCCTGGCAGTATTGCAGGTAAAAGTTCCACTTGCGGATGAAGCGCTCGTCAAAGCCCTGCGCTTTTACATCGTCCACTTTGTTGTTAAAGCGATCATGCCAGTGCCCGAGGGTTTTTACATAACTCGCCCCCAGGTCCTCCATGCCATGGAGAAACATGTCTCCCGTTTTATTGATGGCCTGATTGATGCGCCCCATGCTCAGCAGCAGTGAGCCTGGGAAGATGTGTTTCTGAATCCAATCGACACCGCGTTTCAGCTGATCATAACGGCAATCCGGCACCGTGATGACCTGAAAGGCCAGCAGGCCATTCGGCTTGAGCACTTCATGGCATTTGGCGAAGTAGGCATCGACGTAGGCTTCCCCCACAGCTTCCAGCATCTCAATCGAGGCGATCTTATCAAACTGACCCGTGACGTGACGGTAATCTTCCAGACGGATCTCGATCAGGTGATCCAGCCCCTCACGCTTCACGCGTTCACGAGCAAATTTTAGCTGTTCTTCAGAAATCGTCAGGCAGGTGACACGGCAGCCATACTCACGTGCCGCGTGGGTACAAAAGCCTCCCCAGCCGCAGCCGATCTCGAGAACATGGTCGGTGGCTTTCAGCTCTAGCTTGCGGCAGAGCGCCTCATATTTCGCCCACTGAGCTTCCTCCAGGGTCTTTGCACCGCCCACGAAGCGCCCCGAAGAGTAGGTCATCGTCTGATCCAGCCACAGGCTGTAAAAATCATTCCCCAGATCGTAGTGCTCTGAGATGTTTCGGCGGCTGGTCTTGATGCTGTTCGGCCTTAGCAAATGCAGGACGCGATTGTAGGCCTTGAGCAGATTCGTCCCCGCGATGCGTGTCGATGACGCCTTGCTGCCCTGCGTCGCGGCGACGTTTTGGATGAACCAGGAAATAACGGCCGCAATGTTGTTCGTATCCCAGTCGCCATCGACGTAGGCCTCGCCGAATCCGACGTTACCAAAGAGCGCACACTGGCGAAAAAAGTCCCAGTTTTTAACCCGGATCTCAGCCGTGACCTGACTCTGGGGGGCACCGAGTTTCACCTGACTGCCATCTGGCAAAGTCATCATCAGGCCGCCTTGGGGAAACTTCTTCATCGTGTGCATCACGAGCCGCTCATAAAAGCCAGTTTTACGGTTCGGAGCAGGGGCGGCCTCGGGAGTCAGCGTGGATGAGTTCATGGGTTTGGCGGAGTGATGGAGCGGTGGGGGCGGTAGAGATCTCTTTGGAGTTCTGGTCGTTCGGCTTTTCTGTAAACGCGCAGACCCTTCATCCAGAGACGAAAAGCATGCCAGTGGATGAGAAAAATCACGCGCAGGGTCAGCAGCGGGTATTTCAAAGCGCAGATCAGCAGTGCTGAATCCGTCAATGCCCGCCGCTTGCCCGTCAGGCTGGTGAGGATGGCTTTGCTGTCGCCCTCTTGGTCATCAATGTGGATCTCCAGATGCTCCGTGGGCAGCCGCAGCTTGAAGTCAAAATTCAGCTCCAGATCCAAGAAGGGGGACACATAAAAGTGTTTTTGCGTGATCAGCCTGAAGCGATCCCCCTCACGCTGCGTCAGGACATAGGGCTTCTGTTCATGGAAGGTGTTTGTCACCTCCGCCAAAGCGCAGACCGCCTGCCCATCGGTATCATAGGCGTAGTAAAAGCAGACGGGATTGAAGATATATCCGAACATTCGCGGAAAAGTCAGCAGCTTGATCCGGCTGATGCTGCCGGTATTCACCCCGGCCTCGCGCATGATTTGAAGCACATTCTCTTTCACATTCGCGCCTCCTTTCAAGATGTGATCCGCGTCGAAAAACGAGAACAAAGCTGCCCGGTTACGCTTAAACAATCGTAGCCGTCCGGAGTGGGATTCCAGCTCATCCAGATCAAGCCAGAGATAAAACACCCGGTAGTCAAAGCGATGCTCCTTGGGCTTCAGCCTGTGGTGCATCACCTGGCATTCATAGATTGCCGAGCCATGGTCATCCGCCTCCGTGTTTGAGGAAACACGGCTGGCTGATTTAGCATTAAAGTTGGCAGTCATACGCACGGTATCCGTTTGCTGGCTCCATTAGGACTCAAACTTCTACAAAAAGCAGGCATAATGTAAAGAAAGGTCTAGGCTGTGTCGGATTTTGTTAGGCGGCTTGTGTAACGCGCTTACAGAACCAGAGTCATGCTCCCCAGCCCCCCTCGAGCTGCAAATTCGATGCGGCGTTCCGAATGCCTTTGAATATCGTTATTGTCTACACCGCCGCCAGCGTTGTCGTGAGCAGTTTCCAAAACTTTTGCACGGAGGCGATGCTGCAGCACTCTTTCTCAGAATGCGCCTCGTGAATGTTCGGGCCGAAGGAAATCATGTCGAGATCGGGGTAGGCGATGGAGATGACGCCGCATTCGAGGCCCGCGTGGCAGGCGCTGACCTTCACGTCGTGGCCGAAGAGTTCTCGATAGATCGTTTTCATCTTTTCCAAGATGGGCGATTCAGCGCTGGGGCTCCAGCCTGGATAGCCAGCGTCTTGAACAACATTCGCGCCAATCATCTCAAAGGGCGCTCCAAAGGCTCGTGCGACATCCACCTTGCTCGAATCGACCGAGCTGCGTTGTAGGCCGCTCCATTCAGCGTGGCCATTGCCAAGCGAGATGAGCGAGAGATTCGATGAAGCCTCGACCAAGCCGGGAACGACAGGACTCATGCGAAAGACGCCATTCACCACAGCCTGGAGAGCGAGGACGAAGGGCCTTTGCACAGTGTCAGTCATCGTCGGGATATGGCCATTCTTGGGCTTCACAGGTTTTGTGGTGATGCTCAGGTTCGGTTCGATCAGGTGGAACTCTTCGTGGATGCCTTCGACCTCCTTGGCGAAGATTTTATCAAAGCGTGACTGATCGAGAATGACGACCTGAGCGGTGCATTGCGCCGGAATCGCGTTCCTAGCACTGCCGCCGCGCAGGGTGGCGAGCGCGACGACTTCCTCACCACAGCCGCAAAGGATGCGAGCCATGAGCTTGATGGCATTTGCTCGGCCTTCGTGGATTTGCAGACCGGAATGGCCGCCTCGCAGGCCGGTGATGTGAATGGCTAGGGAAGGCTTGTCGGAACCGTGAATAGATTCTGTGTAGTCGAGGCTAGCCAGTGTATCCACACCGCCTGCGCAGCCGATGGTGAAGGTGTCGTCTTCCTCAGAGTCAAGATTGAGCATTGTTTTGCCGGTGAGTAGGCCGGATTGTAGTCCGAGTGCGCCGCCCATGCCCTGCTCTTCGTCTAGCGTGAACAGCGCCTCGATGGGGGGATGCGAGAGATCCTTTGAAGCCAACACCGCCAGAATGGCCGCAACTCCGAGGCCATTGTCCGCACCGAGTGTCGTGCCACGTGCCCGAACCCAATCGCCATCGACCCACATGTCGATGCCTTGCTTATCAAAGTCGAAGCTCAACCCGTCGGCAGCTTTGTGAACCATGTCGAGATGCGCCTGCATGATGACTACTGGCCTGTCCTGTCGATCCAGGGTCGCGGGCTTCTTGATGATCACATTGCCAGCGCTGTCGAGCATTGAACTGAGTCCGTGACGCTCCGCAAACTCACGCGCAAAGGTCACCGCATGATCCTCGCGCTTGGATGGGCGCGGCACGGCATTGAGATCGGCAAAGCAGTTCCAGAGAGAGGATGGTTCAAGTGAGCGGATGTCGGACATGCGAGAGCGTAGCACAGGCTTTTTTACCTGTGGTGAATACATTTGTAGAACTGCTCCAAAGGCAAATCACCCTACCTCAAGCACGCCGGTGCTGTCTCCGACTTTCTCAGCACGGACGCCCATACGGTCGAGCATGGAGAGGTAGAGATTAGTCATGGGTGTTTCGCTTGGAAGGACAACGCGTTTGCCCGGGGTCCAAGTGCCGCCTGCACGACCAGCCACCAGAATGGGCAGATTGTCATGGTTGTGGCGATCTGGATCACCAATGCCTCCGCCCCAGACGATCATGCTGTTGTCGAGGAGGTTGCCTTCGCCTTCCTTGGTCGATTTGAGCTTATCAAGGAAGTAAGCGAGTTGGCGAAGATAAAAGCGGTCGATCTTGCCGAGCTTGCCGAGTTTCTGCGCATCGCGCTGATGATGGGAGATGCTGTGATGAGCATCCGGCACGCCGATGTCAGGGAAGCTTCGATTGCTGCCATCATGCGCCAACAGGAAGGTGGCGATACGAGTGGTGTCAGTTTGGAAGGCAAGCGTGAGCAGGTCAAACATCACCCGAATATGATCTTCGTATTGATCTGGCACGCCCTCAGGCACAGGCAGATCTGGCGGGAGCTGGGCGGTAAATTTTTCGGCGCGTTCGATGCGCTGCTCGATGTCGCGCACGGACTCAAAATACTCATCCAGCTTGCGTTTGTCGTTGCCGCTGACCTTGCCTTGGAGCGTCTTGGCTTCATCCAGCACGGTATCGAGGATGCTTTTTTGCATCCTTTGACGACGAGCACCTTCGGTACCACGAGCCCCCGAAGCCCCGTAGCCAAATAAGCGCTCAAACACCAGACGTGGATCCATTTCGGGAGCCATGGGCAGCGTTTCATTTTTCCAGGCTAGATTAAACTGATAGGCACAGGAGTAACCGCTGTCACAACGTCCTGCGCTGCGCTGGCCATCAGCACTGAGTTCAAGCGATGGCAGTCTCGTGAGGTGACCGATCTTTTGGGCGGCGATCTGATCCACGGAGACACCAAGCTGAATATCAGCCCCGGCGGTTTTTTTGGGCATACAGCCTGTGAGATAGGTCGCGGTGGCACGAGCATGGTCGCCGCCACCATTGCCGTGAGACCGTGCGAAGTCCTGTGCCAGTCCAGAGACCACCATGAAGTCCTCACGATGACGTTCGAGCTCCTTCAGTGAGGTGCTGAGCTGGTAGTTCTTGCCCTCGCCTGTTGGAAACCATTCATCGACATTCACCCCGTTAGGGATGTAAAGCCACGCGGCACGCAGTGGTGCTTTGGCTGCGGCAGGAGCCGCCGCTGCGCTAGCACGACCCGCAAAGGTTTCCAGGAAAGGCAGTGACATCATCGTGCCCAGGCCGCGAAGCATGCGGCGGCGGCTCATCTGATGCGAGGCGGTGGCGGTATCGTGGAATGGATTCATGGGGGGATGAAGTTCTACGCTTTGCATACGCCTGAACTTTCCTTTCGTCCACCTCGCTGAACTGATGCCAAACCCAACATGAAAATGGTTGAAAACCTCTCGGGAACACGTCCGATTAGAGTTCTCCTCCGTTTTACGGAATACCCCCTATGAAAAAACTAGCTGCTCTTGCCTCGCTCCTCTTACTCACGAATGCCACACTCGCCGCTCAAGATGCAGAGTTGGCTGTGATTGAACTCAAGCCTCATGCCTCCAATCCTTTGGGCTACGACAAAACCGATCTGACCGTCAAAGCCGGACAAAAAGTGAAGCTGACGCTGAATAACACGGGCAGCATCGCTCCGCAGCCGCACAACTTCATCCTCATCAAGCCAGGTAAAGATCAGGCCGTCGGCGCTCAAGCCAATGCCATGATGACAGACCCACAGGCCATGGCCAAAGGTTATGTGCCAGACACCTCCAAGGAAGATATTGTCGCGAACACCAAGCTGGTGATGCCAAACGCCACCGAAACCATCGAGTTCACAGCTCCTGCTGAAGCTGGTGACTATCCATACATGTGTACCTTTCCAGGTCACTGGCTGCTCATGAAAGGCGTGATGCACATCACCAAATAAGTTTAGCTCCATCCAAAAAATCTCGGAGGCGGACACCAAGTCCGCCTCCACTGTATCAGACCATCACCATCCACCATGAAATCCATCCTTACATTCCTCGCCATCGCCACCCTCAGCGCTTCAGCTTTGGCTGAAGAAGGCAAGCTCACCGTAGCGGGCCTTAACTTCAGCTTCCCGACCACATGGGTCTCCGTCGCTCCCACCAGTCCAATGCGTGCGGGTAGCTTGAAAATCACTGTCGAAGGCGCTGCAGACCCACTGGAAGCCGTTTTTTACTACTTCGGCGCAGGTCAGGGTGGTGACTCCAAAGCCAACGTCGATCGCTGGCTAGGTCAATTTGCCAGCCCTCCAGAAGCCAAGACCGAAGAGCTTGACGCCAATGGAACCAAGGTGACGCTCGTCACGGCCACGGGCACCTACAATGACGGAGCTATGTTTGGCCCAAAGACTCCGAAGGACAATTACACACTCCTTGGAGCCATCGTTCCAGGCAATGACGCCCCAGTTTTCATCAAGCTCACTGGCCCTAAAGATGCCGTCGGCAAGATCAGCGAAGCCTTCCGCACGATGATCAAAAGCCCCTTCCCAGCCAAGTGAACTCAGGCGCCGCCTAGCGCTGAACCGCGATTCAATAGATCGAGGAAGCGCTGCTCAAAAGCCTCGTCAGCCCCGCATTGCATGAAGTCGATGCGGTGGCTGGCACACTCACGGGAAAGCTCATCACAAAAGGCGTCGAAGGCATCCGTGTAGCGTTGCACATCTCGTTTCGTTAGCCAAAAACGGCGTCGTTCACCCGTTTCCACTTCAGAGAGTTCCACCTCGCCCTCCAGATTGGGGCTTCGTTCATCAGGGTGAAGAATTTGCAAAAAATGCACCTCACCGGGCCAAGACGCCGCACGCTTTACTGCCTCACGTGCTGTCGTCACGTCACGCCCAAAGAAGTCAGAGATGACAAAGATCACCCCATAGCGCTGACGCGTGGGATGAAAGTCAGCAAAGCTCTTTTCGAGATCGGTCAGGCCGCCAAAACTCACTTTCGAGGCGACATGAATGACCTTTTCAATATTGCCTTGCCCGCGCAAAGGCGGCAACTGCTGGTGAACCGTGTCGCCTAAAGTATAGAGACTCACACGCTGTTGACCCGCCAGCCCTAGATAGGCCAGAGCCACGGCGAAGCGCAAAGCCTGCTGCCTTTTTTCACGGTGGGGCTCTATCATGGAGGCGCTCGTATCCACCAAGATGTGCAGATTCAGCTCCTGAGTCTCCTCATATAGACGAACAAAAAGCTTGTCTAATCGCGCATAGAGACGCCAGTCGATAGCACGATAATCTTCACGTGGCGTGTAATGGCGATAGTCTTTGAACTCGCGGGTAAAGCCTGTTGCCGGAGTGGACTGATTGCCACGTCGGGACAGTGCCCGACGCTTCCGCAATCTCACGGCCAGCGATCGGAGCCGGTCCAAAAAGGCGGCATCAAACAAGTCTTCGCGGGCAAGGGGGGCGGCAGTCACGTTTCCTCTCTAAAATGGAAAAACGTCTTTGGAAAATCCTCATTCCGCTTTTCTCCCCGGCTCATTTTTGAAAAAAGCCCCTTAAAAACTCTGCATGAGGTATTGACCCAAGGCCGGTAAACTGCCAGCATCGCGGCCCTATGGCAAAAAAATCTACCACAACCACCACTCGCAAAGCCAACCCAGCTCTCATGAAGCCAGTGCAGCCAGATGAAATCCTGGCCGCTGTCGTTGGTTCCGAGCCTGCTTCCCGCGGTGAGCTCACCAAAAAGCTCTGGGACTACATCAAAAAGAATGGTCTCCAAGACAAAGATAAGAAGACCAACATCAATGCTGATGCCAAGCTCAAGGCTGTCTTCGGTGGCAAGACCCAGGTGACCATGTTCGAGATGACCAAGCTGGTCTCCGCTCACATCAAGTAAGTTTCGGTCAGATTCATTTCTGATTCCCTCTCGTCCCTGACCTTCACCGGCAGGGACGATTTTTTTATCCGCGCATCATCATTTCCCAACTCTGAAAGTGAATCGACCCGCCACACGTTTTGCCGTATCCATGACACGTCACCTACTCCTCCTGCTTTGTTCTCTGGCACTGACTTCCTGCTCAATGTCGTTTCGACGCGAATGGAACGCAGCCACCGAAAAACCACGCACCTCGGGTTTCGAAGGAGCTTGGGCTGGCACCTGGAAAAGTGATGTGAACGGGCATCATGGCAAATTGCGCTGCGTCGTCGGCCCAGCCAAGAATGCAGAAGGAGCGCACGATTTTCATTATCACGCCACCTGGGCCGGTTTTCTGAGTGGAGCCTATCGAGCTGAGCATCAGGTCACTCCTGGGCGCAAAGAATTCACCTTCACTGGTATTCACGACATGCCTAAAGCCGTTGGAGGTCGCTATACCTATGGTGGAACGATCCGGGGTGATGAATTCAGCGCCTGTTACCAGTGCGCCATGGACAAAGGCACCTTCCAAATGCAGCGCGTCAAATAGCGGCAAATTCAGGCGCAAGAAAGACAAGCAGCGGTCAGCGCCAGTCGCGTCAGACGGCAGGTTTACCCATTCATGTCTCTTCTTCCCTGCAAGCATTGTTGTTCGCCCGTTCCAGCCAACCGCGACGACGACTTTTGCTGTGCAGGATGTGTTTATGTTTATGACCTGCTGCATCAGCAGGGACTGAATCACTTTTATGATCTCAAAGGCGGGCTGTCGCTGCCGCCTGTTTCACCGCAAAGCCTGCGCGAGCGTGATTATGACTGGCTGAAACGCGCGGAAGCGGTGGAGTCTACGGAGCGCACGACCGAAAACAAACAACCCATCGAGCTCCATCTCGCTCTTCAAGGCATTTCCTGTGTGGGCTGCGTGTGGTTGATCGAAAAACTCTTTTCTCGTCATCCCGGTGGGCTGCGGGTGAATGTGGATGTCGTGCATGGTGAACTCAGCATCTGCTATCATCTCGGCGAGTTTGATGTCGTTGCCTTTGCCAAAGACATGCAGTCCTTTGGCTACCTCGTTGGCCCGCCGCATGAAGGCGGCGATAAGAAGCAATTCTCAGCACTGGAGCGCCGGATGGGCGTCTGTGGAGCTTTTGCCATGAATGCCATGGCTTTTTGCCTGCCTGCCTACTTTGGCATGCCGCCAGACTTCGCCTTTGCCTCATGGTTTGACATCATCGCCGCCGTCTCCGCGACCCTGGCGATGCTGGTTGGCGGCAGTTACTTCATCGAAAAAGCCTGGCGCAGCCTGCAAGTCGGCACCCTGCACATCGACACTCCCATCGCCCTCGGCATCATCGCCGCTTATGCAGGCTCCATGAGCGGCTGGCTGATGGATATTCCTGGGCTAAAGTACTTCGACTTCGTCGCTATCTTCATTTTCCTCATGCTCGTGGGCCGTTGGGCGCAGCAAGCTGCGGTGGAAAGAAATCGCCGTAAACTGATGCGTGACACCTCCATCCCAGACCGCGTCAGTGTCATCGGAGATGAAACACCGCAGCCGCTCAGCATTCTGAAAGCGGGTGTTCGTTTCACCATCAAGCCCGCTCAATCCATCCCCGTGGCCTGTCGTCTGCTCAGCCCGCAGGCCTCTGTCAGTCTGGAATGGATCAATGGAGAGAGCGAAGCTCAGCGTCTCGCTGAAGGTCAGATGCTGCCTTCCGGAGCTCTGAATATTGGCACTCGCACACTCGAAGCTGAGGCCCTCGAAAGCTGGCAGGATAGCACCCTTCGCAAGCTGCTTGAAGCCCGACGTTCTGGTGAGTTCCGTGATCGCGGACTGGAGCGCCTGCTGCGCTACTACCTCGCCGCCGTCGTCGTCATCGGCATCCTTGGAGCCGCAGGCTGGCTTTGGTCCGGCTCTACCCTTCCTGAGGCTCTCGAGGTCATGATCTCCATCTTCGTGGTCTCCTGCCCCTGTGCTCTCGGTGTCGCCGTTCCTCTGGCTGAAGAACTGGCCGCCTCCCGTGCTGAAAAACTGGGCGTTTTTGTCCGCACGCTGGCCTTGTGGAAGCGTCTGCTGCGTGTCGACCATGCCGTCTTTGATAAAACCGGAACGCTGACCCTGGAAAACCCCGTTATTGAAAATCCAGAAGCTCTAAGGACGCTCAATGTCATATCCCAGAAGGCTTTGCGAACGCTTGTCACAGGTAACCTGCATCCCGTCAGCCGCAGTCTTTTTGATGCACTTGGCCCAGGCGAAGTCGCTCAAGGGCTTGAGGTGCGAGAGCTCATTGGCCAAGGCTTGGAGTTCACAGATGAAAGCGGTGTGGTGTGGTCCTTGGGGCGTCCCAAGACTGGCTCCTCCTCCGCTGATGCTGTTTTGCTTCGGGATGGAGCCGAATTGGCCGGGTTCCGTTTTCGTGATGAACTGCGTGACGAATCCTTGGAGGAGATAAGCACGTTGCAAGATCGGCACGTCGCCGTGTACATCCTCAGCGGCGACCGTGAATCCAAAGTCGCTCACATCGCCGACCAACTGGGTTTATCCAAAGATCACTGGCAGGCCTCATTGACACCCGAACAGAAAGCCGAATGGGTCCGCCAGAACGACAATGATGACACTCTCTACATTGGTGATGGAGCCAACGACAGCCTCGCCTTTGACGCTGCTCTTTGTGCTGGTAGCCCTGTCACCGGGCGTAGCTTTTTAGAGCAAAAGGCGGACTTCTTTTTCCTTGGTCATAGCCTGCGTTTCGTCAGCGGCCTCATCGACATCGCAGCGATCCATCACCGTGCCACAAGGCGAGTCTTCGCCTTCTCAGTCACCTACAATATTGCCACCATCATCGCCGGTCTCATGGGACATCTTAGCCCCCTCGCCGCAGCGATACTCATGCCACTCAGCAGCCTCGCCACGCTCAGTATTGTCGCACTCACTTTTGGCAGAAAGTGGGATGCCGAGGCGGCAACCGATGCCCGTATTCTGGGGGGAATGAAGCGTTTTTTTCACATCGGCGGCGACATGTCCCAGGTGAGCAAGCGGACGTAAGGAATTGCCAAACTCTTGATCACGAATGTTGCATGTCTATCACTGGAGTTAGTATGGTGTTGGAGCATCGGAAATACAGCCTTTTATCTCTCCACGATTCAATCGGTCCTGAGTAAGGAAAATCGCAAAAGTTGCTGACTCCTTGAATAATAGCTTAGAAAACATCCTTTGGCGGAGTTGATTGAAAGCTGCCGCTGAAAGGCTATCCATCTGCACTCCTTATGAACCGTGCCTCCTTCTTTTTTACTGTTCTGAGCCTCTTGGCTCTGGCTTCCTGTACCACGACGAGTCAGGTGAGTCTCGATTATGTTGCTGGCGTCGGCCATATCCGGCCGGGTTCGGCTGAGTTTGTAACACGCAGCTTTGTGGATCGACGTGACATGGGTACACATAATCTCGGCACGGTGCGCACGCAGATCGGCACGCCGCTGGAGCATATCCAGACACGGGTGCCAGTCGCCGATGTGGTGACGAATGCTTTCGGCTACGGCCTGCAAGGTCGTGGGATGCTCTCGGCCCGCTCAGCAGCGCGATACATCGTGACTGGAGAGGTTTTGGACCTGCACTGCCAGCTGCTGGTGCATCCGTATGGTTATGCCAAGATTCAGGTTAGCATCGTAGAGGCCGCCAGCGGACGCATCATTCATACCGGTACGTATGAAGGCGAGCGCCAGAGCAAGGCCTATATCCCTGGCAGCGGCACGCCAGTCCCGATGCTGCAAGACCTCACCTCAGGGGCTCTTCAGGATGCTGTCGATCGTGCGCTGGATGATCCCAATATGCGCGCCCGTGTCAGTCAGCGCCCGACTGAGACCAGCGGCTGGATGCCCGGCATGATCTGAGTTTTCCCCAACCCTCCCACCAACCATGAGTCATCACACCTCTCTCTCTCATCGCGTCGGCATCGTCACTGGCGGCGCTCGCGGCATCGGCTACGCCATCTCTGAACGGCTTTTAAAGGAAGGCGCCTCCGTCTGTCTCTGGGATATGGATTCCGTGGCACTGGATGAAGCCAAGGCCAGCCTCTCCGCCCTCGGTCCTGTGAGCACGGCGGTGGTGGATGTAACGGATGAGGCCTCGGTGGAAGCGGCCACTCAAAGCACGCTGGCAGCTTTTGGAAAGATTGACCTTCTGATCAACAATGCCGGCATCGCGGGCAACAATGCCAAGCTCTGGGAGATGAACCCTGCTGACTGGCGTCGTGTAGTGGACATCAATCTCAATGGCCCTTTCTTCACCTGCCGTGCTGTCGTTCCGCATCTGCTGAAAAACGGCTATGGACGTATCGTCAACATTGCCTCGATTGCTGGTAAGGAGGGTAATCCGAACGCCTCCCACTACAGTGCGTCAAAGGCAGGCGTGGTGGCGCTAACCAAATCTTTGGGTAAGGAACTGGCGACCTCCAACATCCTAGTGAATTGCATCACGCCTGCGGTAATCGAGACGGACATCCTGAAGCAATGCTCGCCTGAGCATGTGCAGTACATGCTTTCCAAGATCCCGATGAACCGCTTTGGTCAGAAACATGAGGCGGCAGCTCTCGTAGCCTGGTTGTGCTCGGAAGATTGCTCCTTCAGTACGGGCGCAGTCTTTGATCTTTCCGGTGGCCGCGCCACTTACTGATCAAAGATCCACGAGCCTTTCCAGACGAGTAAAAAGCAGCGAGCAACGAATGCTGGCGGCTTTTAAACCCGTGAGTTTTTCCAGGGCCTCTCGATACAGGGCGATCTGCGGCGCATAGCCGGCCAGCTTGCCCGCGAGAGCCTCCTCATGGGCGATCTCGTCGGTCTTGAAATCAATGATCCAGGCACTGATGCAGCGGCCATCAGCAGCACGGGTGAGGTGCACGCGGTCAAAGATGCCAGACACCCACTCGCCATCCATGACGAGATCAAAAGGTCGCTCCCGCCAAAGCTGTGTCGGCAGCGGCACAGGCTGGAAGACGGACTGACCGGCCTCTGAAGCCAAAACATTCTCCACCATGCGCCAGGCCCGGCCTTCGGGTGTGTCGCCGCTGGATTGGAGATCAGCCGCTGTGAGCAGGGCTTTTTCCTGCCAGCGCTGCGTGAGTTTTTCCCAGGGCTCCTGCCACATCACTTCGGCAAAAAGTTCATGTGCCAGCGTGCCTAGGCGGCGGCCCGGCTCTCGACCAGCGCTAAAAAGCACCGCGCCAGAGACCTTGAAACTCTCCTCACCGGAAGGCGTGCGTCGTCTTGGCATGGGCTGAGTCTCTCGCAGCAACGGCCCTAGAGGCTGACGCAGCGCGATGACCTCAGGAATTTGCTCAGGCTGCCTCTGCTCCTGGGTAAACCAGTCCGGCTCTCCCGTCTCCCACTCCACGCACCAGGCTGCCTCCGGTTCAGGCTCTGTCTCCTCAGCTAGAGCTGCGCGGAGCAGAGCCGATTCCTTGAGGGCTGTGGCCGTCTTTTTGCGTGGTTCGAGGATCATGTAGAGTCCACGTTTGGCGCGCGTCATCGCCACATAGAGACGACAGAGGGACTCGAATGCGCCGCGTCTTTTAGCCTCCTTCATCTCCGCGCCGAGCGTGGGATCCAGCTCCGCATAAACGCGTGGTGGCGTTTGCAAGACCCAGCGCAGCCCCTGCTGATCACGACTGACCATGAGCTCCTCACGACGCAGCTTGTCCATGGCATCGCCATCCAGCTTTGGCATGATGATGACGTCGAACTCCAGCCCCTTTGAGGCATGAACGGTCATGACCTGAATGGCTTGAAGCGGGCCGCGCACACGAAGCGGGTAGTTTCGGGCAAAGCGGATGAAGGCATCCACATCCCGGCAGCCCTCGACATCAAACTCCGCTGCGATGTCCGCCATCTGCCCCAGACGTCTCGTGTGAAAGGCATCCATATCTGGCAAAACGCCCCTCACAAACTCCATCCAGGCCTCCATGAAAGCGGCAAAGCCCTCTGCCTGTACCAGCCTCTGCACCTCAGCGATGCGCCAGCGCCAGGAGCGCTCCTCAGCTGTCAGCACAGTCCACAGTGGTGTCATCTTCAGATGCTCCAGTGCCTGTTTATCCGCAGGATGAGCGGCTAGTTGCAGGATGGAAAGCAACGCCAGATTCACCGCATTATCCGTGCATGGATGCAGATCTGACTCGCACACCACCTCCATACCGGTGAGCTGACGCAGCACCTGGGTGGTGGCCGTGGCTTCTTTGTTGGAGCGCACCAGCACAGCGCAGGAAAGGCCGCGCTTCAGGGGTTCAATCTCTCTCAGCAAAGCAGCTGCCACCTCGACAGTGCCTTCCTGCTCATCGGGGTCTTTTTTTAGTGGTGAAAGCAGCGCCGAGTGGCCATTTAAGCCTGACTGACTGGCGCGATGCGTTTGAAACGCAAAGCCTTTCAGGCTGCCCTCCGGGAGCAGTGATTCCAGCACGGGTCGATTTCCAAACACTTGGTTAACCGCCTCCAAAACCGCAGGCCCGCTGCGATACGAAACACTCAGAGGCTGCTCATGCAGACCGCGCTGACCATCGGCAGGATAGGCCTTCTGGATGTCAGTAAACAAGTCCGGCTCAGCCTGCCGCCAGAGATAGATGGACTGTTTCGGATCACCGACCGCGAAGAAACTGCGCCGTCCCCCGACATCTTGGATCACCTCATCCACCAGCGCACTGATTACTGACCACTGGGAGCGGCTGGTGTCTTGAAACTCATCCAGCAGCCAGTGATCATAGCGTCCATCCAGCCGATACCACAGATCTCCCGCACCACCGAGCCAGGGTGAATCCTGCTGAACCGCTGCTGAAAGCAACCGCTGTACGTCAGCAAAGGACAAGCGTCCACGCGAGCGGATCTGCCTTGCGTACTCCTCTGCCAGCATCGCTGTGACCGCGGCCAGGCCGCGCGTGCGTTCGGAGCGGACAAAAAACTCACGCACCTGCAGCGTCTGTGCCAGCTGATGCAGCGCCCGCGCAGCCGGAGCCTCAAGGGAGATTTTTTTACGCATCCAGGTCAGCTCTCCCCGGCCTTTCTCCAGTTCTGGCCAGAGATCCGTCAGCTTTTCCAGCAGCTCCTTGACTCGCGGGGGTAAAGTCATGCCGGGTATGGTTTCTGAGACTGCCAGCAGCGTGTCTTCCAGCAGCTTTTTCCCCGGCTCATGCGGAGGCACGAAGTCTCGGCGCACGTTTGCGATGACCTCAGCCAGCGGTTTCAGCGACGGCAGTCTCTGCGGCCAGATGGCATGAATCTCGCCCCAACCTCGGGTCTCGCTGGTCTGCCTGACTGAATCTTCCCAGAGCACGATGCCATCGTTAGCCCATTGCTTGAGCGTCTCATCCACCGTTTTTTCACCAGAGCCAAAGGTCGCCTGTTTAAAGGACTCTGTCAGCAGCTCAAGCGAGCGCCGATCCTGCTCGGAAGCGAGGCGTGCCAGCAGGGATTCCATCGCCTCTTCCATAGCTTGGCGTGTTTCATCCTCCTGCATCACCCGCGCACTTGCAGGCAGCCCCAACTCCAATGGAAAACAGCGCGTCAGCCCTGCAAAGAAGCTGTCCAAAGTGCCCAGCCGCAGGCGATGCAGCTTACGTGTCACCCGCCTCAGCATTTGCGGATAGTCCAAGTTCTCCGCGACTGGCGGCTCTGTTCCTTTAAAGAAAGCCTCCGCCTCCTCAGGCTTCACTGCCAGCTCCGCCAGTCTGCGCAGGATCCGGTTAAAGAACTCGCCAGCAGCCTTGCGAGTGAAGGTCATCGCCGCGATTCCCTCAGCATCCGCGCCCAGAGCCAGCAGATGCGCATAACGTCGCGCGAGTTGGTAGGTCTTCCCTGAGCCCGCCGAGGCGCTGATCATGAGGTGCTTGAGACTGGAGTCGGATTCCGGCATGGGCGCATACTAGGCCATGAAAAATCACAGGCCAAGGCAAAGCATTGACAAGCATGACAGATAGGTTCCCCATCCAGCCATGAATCCTGATTCGACACTCCTCAGCGTCTCCGCCCTGCTAGGCCTCACCTCGATCATTCTCGGAGCCATGGGAGCCCACGGCAGTGTCCACGACGCGCTCGTCGCCGCAGGTAAACTGGATGCCTGGGAAGTTGCGGTACGTTATCACCTGCCACACAGCATATTGCTCTACATTCTGGCTCTCTTTATTGGCCACGGCAGCAAAAGCGCCCGCTGGGCTTGGGGATTGCTTTTCACTGGCGTACTGCTTTTCAGCGGCTCGATTTATCTACTCTCTTCCTTCGGTTGGAAATTTCTTGGTCCGATCACACCGCTAGGTGGTCTGAGTCTAATGTTAGGCTGGCTCTTGTTGGCTATGAGTCGGTGGCAAAAAACGGCCTGATTCATCAATGGTAAGCAAAAGAAGTTCATGCCAGATACCCGCTACCGCAGGCTTTCATCGCTTTTAGCAAGATATGCATGAAAAATGCAGGTGCCGCTTGCGGGCGAGTGTCGTATTGCCAAAGTAAGCCTTTCCATCTCATGAGCGCTGTTTTTGACTCCCTTTCCCGCTTTTATGCTTCCTCCATCGGTAAAAAGATCCTTGTTGCCCTCACCGGGGCGGCATTGGTTGTCTTTGTCCTCGGTCACATGATCGGCAATCTTCTCGTCTTTGCCGGACCTGATGCCATCAATGAATACGGGCATCTCCTGCAAACGGCCTTGCATGGTGGCGGCGTCTGGATTGCACGACTCGGCCTGCTGGCGGCTGTCGGCATCCATATCATCGCCACCATTCAGCTGACCCGCCAAAACCGCGCCGCTCGTTTGGATCGTTACGGCAAGGAAGCTTCCCAAGTCTCCAGCAAATCATCCCGCACAATGATCTGGAGCGGCCTGACCATCCTGGCCTTCATCATCTATCACCTGCTGCACTTCACCGTGCGCGTCGGTAACGAATACAACTCCGCCGCCTACAAAACCACCCTGCATGGCGAAGAAGTCCACAATGTCTATAAGATGGTGATTGATGGTTTCTCCTGGGCTCCTGCTTCCATCTTTTATGTCATCGCTATGCTGCTGCTCAGCAGTCATCTCAGCCACGGTGTCTCCAGCCTTTTCCAGACACTCGGTCTCGCCACTCATCGCACAGAGCCGCTTTTCAAAAAGCTCGGTCATGCCTTCGCGTTGCTGATCGTTGTCGGCAACTGCTCCATCCCTCTCGCCATCCTCGTCTTCGGCTACGGTCGCTAATTCATCCACCTGTCACCTTCAGCCCTACGCTCTCCGCTTTTTATGTCACTCGACTCTAAAACTCCCTCAGGCCCGATGGCTCTCAGATGGTCCAAGCACAAACAGGACTCCAAGTTGATCAACCCGAAGAACAAGCGCAAGTACACTGTCATCGTTGTGGGTAGCGGACTAGCGGGTGCCTCAGCGGCGGCGACGCTCTCCGAGCTTGGTTACCAAGTGAAGTGCTTCTGCTTTCAAGACAGCCCCCGGCGCGCGCACTCCATCGCCGCTCAAGGCGGGATCAATGCCGCCAAGAACTACCAAAATGATGGTGACAGCGTTCATCGTCTTTTTTACGACACCGTCAAAGGCGGTGACTTCCGTGCTCGTGAGTCAAACGTGCATCGCCTCGCTGAGGAAAGCGTCAACATCATCGACCAATGTGCCGCGCAGGGTGTCCCCTTCGCCCGTGAATACGGTGGTGGCCTTGCGAATCGCTCCTTCGGTGGCGCTCAGGTGAGCCGCACCTTTTATGCCCGTGGTCAAACCGGTCAGCAATTGCTCCTCGGTGCCTATTCCTCGCTGAATAAGGAGATTGCCCGAGGTGGTGTGAAAATGTACAGCCGCACCGAGATGCTGGATGTCGTCGTCGTCGATGGACATGCCAAAGGCATCATCACTCGTGATCTGGTCACAGGTGCGATCGAATCTCACGCCGGTGACACCGTGTTGCTCTGCACCGGTGGTTACGGCAACGTCTTCTATCTCTCCACGAATGCGATGGGCTGTAACGTCACCGCCACTTGGCGTGCTCACCGCAAGGGGGCCTACTTTGCCAATCCCTGTTACACGCAGATTCACCCGACCTGCATACCCGTCAGCGGCGACTACCAGAGCAAGCTGACTCTGATGTCTGAATCACTCCGTAATGACGGACGCATTTGGGTTCCCAAAAAGAAAGAAGACTGCGGCAAGCCAGCAACCCAGATCGCTGAAGAAGACCGTGATTACTTCCTGGAGCGCAAGTACCCGAGCTTCGGCAATCTCGCACCACGAGACATCTCCAGCCGTGCCGCCAAGGAAGCCTGTGATGCGGGGTTGGGTGTCGGCCCAGGCGGTCGTGGCGTCTATCTCGACTTCGCTGAAGCCATCGGCCAGTTCGGCCAAAAAACCATCGCCGAGCGTTACGGCAATCTTTTCGAGATGTATGAAAAGATCACCGGCGAAAGCGGCTACAAGCAGCCGATGCGTATCTATCCTGCCGTGCATTACACGATGGGAGGCCTGTGGGTGGACTACAATCTCATGAGCAGCCTGCCCGGTCTGCATGTGCTTGGTGAAGCAAACTTCTCCGACCATGGAGCCAACCGCCTCGGCGCTTCCGCTCTCATGCAGGGCCTTGCTGATGGCTATTTCGTTATTCCGACAACCATTGCTCCCTACCTCGTTACTCAGAAACCCGGTGCCGTCACCACCAGCCATCCCGAGTTCCAAAAAGCACTCGAAGACGCTCGCGCTCGCACCAACCGCCTTCTCAACGTCAAAGGCAAGCGCAGCGTGGACAGCTTCCACCGCGAGCTCGGTCTTCTCGTCTGGGATAAATGCGGCATGGCCCGTGACAAAGCCGGCCTCAATGAAGCCCTCAAGCGCATCCCTGAATTGCGTGAAGAATTCTGGAGTAACGTCGTCGTCCCTGGCTCCGGCAGCGCTGCCAATCCCGAACTCGAAAAAGCTGGCCGCGTGGCCGACTTCATGGAGTTCGGCGAACTGCTCTGTCTCGACGCCCGCGAGCGTGAAGAGAGTTGTGGTGGTCACTTCCGCACTGAGCATCAGTATCCCGATGGCGAGGCCAAGCGCGATGACGAAAACTACTGCTACGCTGCTGCTTGGGAATACACAGGCGACCTTTCCAAACCGACGCTCAATAAAGAGCAACTGACCTTTGAAGAAGTCCACCTTCAGGTTCGCAGCTACAAGTGAGCCACCTCCGCCCGAACTAACTCCCACCTCCATCTCAGGTTTATGTCCCTACTTAATCTTCAACTCAAAGTCTGGCGTCAGAATCAAGGACAGCCCGGTCATTTTCAGGAAATTCAGGCCCGTGGCATTCCCGACCACGCCTCCTTTCTTGAGATGATGGACATCGTCAATGAGCGTCTCATTAAAGATGGTTCCGATCCGGTGGCATTTGACCATGACTGCCGTGAAGGCATCTGCGGCATGTGCTCCATGACCATCAACGGCATCCCTCACGGCCCAGAAAAAGCCACCACAACTTGCCAGCTGCACATGCGCAAGTTCCGTGATGGCGACACCATCTGGATCGAGCCTTTCCGCGCCCGTGCCTTCCCCGTCATCAAGGACCTCATCGTTGATCGCGGCGCGTTTGATCGCATCCAGCAGGCTGGTGGCTACGTCACTGTTCGTACGGGAGCAGCCCCAGATGCCAACAGCATCCTCGTCGGCAAAGAGGTGGCCGACGCGGCCATGGATGCCGCCGCGTGTATCGGCTGTGGAGCCTGCGTCGCTGCCTGTAAAAACGCCAGCGCCATGCTCTTTGTGTCCGCCAAGGCTGGCCAGCTCAACTCCCTGCCTCAAGGCCAGCCTGAAAAAGACCGCCGTACGCTAGGCATGGTCCGTCAGATGGACAAAGAAGGCTTTGGCAACTGCACCAACCAGTATGAGTGCGAAGCCGCCTGTCCGAAAGAAATCAGCGTCCGCTGGATCACGAAGATGAATCGTGACTATGCCATCGCATCGGCCAAGGAAGCCTTTGTCGGCACCACCGAGCGCACTGAAGGCGGCGAGTAATTCGCTGACTGGTTTAGGCCCTGTTCAAGCCCGCATTGCTTCGGCAACTGCGGGCTTTTTTATCTAAACACCATCTCCGCCCCGAGCTGACGTTCATCAAAACGCACCGGTAGGCGGATGGCCCGCTGAAGCATCTCGAGGTACTCCACACAAGGGATCTCGTGTCCCCCAAACATCGCCAGATGCGGCGTGGTCCACTGCGTGTCATGCAGGATGAACCCGCGCTCCTTCAGGCGTCTTTGCAGGTAGGTCAGCGCCACCTTGGAGGCCTGCGGCTCACGACTGAACATGCTCTCACCAAAAAAAGCGCCACCGATGGACACGCCATAGACACCGCCGCGCAGCTTACCATCCCGCCAGACTTCCGCACTGTGGGCAAAACCCAGGCGATGCAATTCCTGATAGCTGTCCAAGATCGCGTCCGTGATCCAGGTCGATTCACGGTCAGCACAGCCACGCATGACATCGCCAAAAGCCGTGTTCCAGCGCACCTCAAAAGGGTGCGACTTCAGATACCGCTCAAAACGACTCGGCACATGGAAATCAGGCACCGGCAGTATGCCGCGATAAGGCGGCCGAAACCAAGAAATGGAGCCATCATCATCTCCCATGGGGAAAGCGCCATCACAGTAGGCGCTGAGGAGATGCAGTGGATCGAGCATGAACAAGGTGGGCCGGGAAAAGTTCGTCTCAAGCGCGTGACCGTGTGCCCGCCAGCCAGCCCCGTGTCAGATAACAGATCAAGATCCACGTTTTACGCAGCTTGGATAACTTGCAGCGTTGATCGAAGACCGGATAACGCAGCTTCTTCAGCTTCTCGAGAATCTCAAAGTAGATCTGCCCCATCATTTGAGAAGCGAGCAGGTTATTGCGGTCCTCTTTCGGCAAAAGCTTGGCCGC
>CANHTV010000010.1 GCA_947463285.1 Verrucomicrobiaceae bacterium
CTGCGGCGATGCGATGAAGCAGTTCCGCATCCTCCACCTCGCCGACGCTTTCACCGCCGACAGTCGCGACGGCCTCTTCGCCAGCGCAGATCCTCGCGGCGGCCAGGTGAAGCTCACCAAGTTCGGCAACGTGAAGGTCGAAGGCGTGCCCTTCTTCATCCAGGACCCCGCGAAAAGCTCCACCGGCGGCAATTTGATCGTGCTCAAAGGCGGCCCCAGCAAAGACAACCACTCACAAACTTTCCCCGCGAAGGCTGAGGTGGCCATCAACGTCGCCGCGAAGCGTCTGCAACTCCTCAGCGGCGTCTCCGGCTGGGGCTGGCCCGCCGTGCAGGACGAAGCGCCCGCGCTAAAAGCCACCGTCGTCTATGAAGGCGGCGAGAAAGAGGAATTCACCTTCCTCAACGGCATCCACTTCAGCGATTACATCCGCCCCGTCGAAGTCCCCGGCTCCAAAGGCATCGAAGGCCTCGCCGACGGCCAGGAACCGCGCCTCCTCACGCTCGAACTCACGAAGAAAGGCATCGCGAAGACCTTGATCCTCGAGAGCCCTGCGGGCAATAAGACACCGCCCGTCATCATCGCGATTACGGCTGACATCGAAGGCAAAGGCCCTGCTGCGCTCAATGGCGACGTTTCCAAACGCCCGACACCTGCCAAAGGCAAAGGCAAGGCCAAAGAAACTGCACAAGTCGGCCCCGCCGCTCCTGATTCCCCCAAAGAAGGCGGCAAGGGCGATGGCCCGCTCGTTCCTGCCGCGCCCGTGCAATGGGAAGCTGGTAAAACGCGCGTGCTCGTCATCGGCGGCGGTTCCTCGCACAACTTCAAAGACTTCTTCGGCACCACCGATGTCGCCACGCTCAAAGCCGCCGGCTTCACCGTCCACTACACCGAAGACCGCGACCAAGCCGCCGCCGAGTTTGCCAATGCAGACGCCGCGATCATCAGCGTGAACCGCAAATTCTTTGACACAGCCGCGTATCGCAAAGCCCTCTTCGAATTCGCCGCCGCAGGCAAAGGCATCGTCATGCTCCACCCCGGCACCTGGTATGGCTTCGCCGGCTGGCCTGAGATCAATCGCGACATCGTCGGCGGCGGTGCCCGAGGCCACGACAAGATTCATCCCTTCGATGTGAAGGCCGTGAAAGCCGATCATCCCGTCATGAAGGACGTGCCCGCCAGCTTCACCGTCGAAGACGAACTCTACTACGTGAACGCCGAAGGTACTCCCGAAGGCACCGCAGCCATCGAAGTCCTCGCCGAAACGAGCAACAGTGACAAATACCACAAGCCGCACCCCAGTGTCTGGATCACGAAACATACGAAAGCCCGCGTCGTCGGCATCGCCCTCGGCCATGACGCCCGCACGCATGATTTGAAGCCGTATCAACAGCTCCTCATCAACGCCGCGAAGTGGACGAGCGAGAAGTAGGCGGTTATCCGATTTTGTTCATATGTGTGTCCTCGTTTTCTGTTCAGGAGACGAGGACACGTTTTGTACTGGAAGGACACGACAGAGAATGCGTTGGTGCTCTTCCTCATGAAAATGATCCAACTGCTACGCCGCAGCGCCATGCTGCTCACTCTCACCGCATCACTTCAGGCTGCGGATGCCCCTAAAAAACTGCTCGTCGTCACGGTCACGACAGGCTTCCGTCACTCATCCATCGAGACGGCTGAAAAGGTGCTCGCCGAGTTGGGCACTTCGACGGGAGCATGGACCGTGGACTTTGTGCATCAGCCTGAAGGTCAGCCAAAAAATCCTGGTCGTCCGCCTGAAAAGAAGCCGAACGACACCGATGAAACCTTCAAATCCAAACAGGAAACCTACAGCGAAGCCCTGGCTGATTACAATGAAGCCAACAAGGTCTGGAATGATCAGGTAAAGGCTTACATGGCTGACAAAATGGCGATCGACAAAATCAAGAACTACGACGGCTTCGTCTTCGCCAACACCACGGGCGACCTGCAATTTCCTGACCGCGATGGTTTCGTGGAGCTGATCAAGAGCGGCAAAGCCTTTGTGGCCATGCACTCCGGCTCAGACACCTACCATCCCTTCCGTGGTTATGTGGACATGCTTGGCGGCGAGTTTCAAACCCACAAAGCTCAAGTGGAAGTGCAGCCCGTGCTGCATGACCCAGCTCATCCAGCTACCAAGCCAGTGCCGAATGGGTTCCGAGTGTTTGATGAGATCTACATCATCAAGTCCTTCGAAAAGTCCAAGGTCCATGGTCTCATGGGCTTGAACGAACATCCCAATGACAAAACACCGGGCTACTTCCCTCTTTCCTGGTGCAAAGAATTTGGCCAGGGCCGTGTATTTTACACCTCTCTTGGACATCGCGAAGACGTGTGGGACCCAACTTGGAAAGAAGGCACCCCAGAGCGCAAGAACTCCCCCGAGATTGCCAAAACCTATCAAGCTCACATCATCGGCGGCATCAAATGGGCTCTGAAGCTCATCGAAGGCGATGCAGAGCTGGGCAACGTGCAGTAATTCTTCGCCACAAACTAGCCGCAGATTCCAATAAAACGGGCCGCCTAAAAAGGCGGCCCGAATTGTTTTGAGAGGTTAGCCAAGAGCGTCTTACTTCTTCAGCTTGCGCTTCAGACGCATCCAGGTCGGCACATCCAGATCTTCGCCGCCGCCAGCAATCGCAGGCTCGGTGTCCTTGAAGCGACCACGGTCCTGATCACCGCCAAAACGGAAGGCAATCTGTTCTTCCTGAGCTGTGGGCTTTTTAGCCAAAGGGGCGGGCTTGGGTTCGGCTGGGACACTGTTCCGAGAGAGGACTTCAGCGAGTGTGGCTTTAGGCTGAGGAGTCGGCTGGATGAAGTCGTCAATGCGCGGACGCACAGGTTTCACCAGCTCTGGTGCTGGCGCAGGCGCAGTTTCCAAGTCAGCTTCGAAATTCAGCTCGAACGGTGCAGGTTCTTCGGCGTCAATTTGCAGTTCAAATTCCTGACTGAGGTCTTCTTCTGGCTCTGGCGCTGCATAGGATGCAGGAGCTTCTTCTTCCTCTTCTGGTTGAAGGTCTTCCAACACAGGCTCGGGAGCGATCATCTCGGGCTCATCAGCGATTTCTTCTTCGATCTCAGGCTCGGGAGCTAAAATTGGGGCGGTGTAAGCTGGGGTAACAGCCGCGACCTCCTCTTCATGAAAAAACATGTCGAGCGGCTCTTCCACGGGAACAACCGGGGCAACTGAAGCCGTTTTAGGAGTCGGGGTCGGCTCTGCCTTGGCTGCGACGTTTTGCAACACGGAAGGCATCGGACGCTCTTTTTTCGGCAGCATGTCCACGGGTGGAGCTGCGGCAGCGATGGTGTTCAGCTGGTTCAGACCGAGCGAACTGATGAGTGTGACGGAAACGGATTCACCCAGCTTTGGATCGACGGCGACGCCGAAAAGGATGTGAGTCTGATCCGGCACGTTCTTGCCAAGCTGCTTCATGATGGCATCCACCTCAAGCAAGGTGAGCGAATCACCACCAGCGATGTGAACGAGCAGGGTCTTTGTTTGATGAAGGAGACGGCCTTGATCGATGAGCGGTGATTTGAGAGCACGCTTGAGAGCCTCACTGCCACGGTTCTGACCGCGAGCTTCACCAAAGCCAAACAGGCAGCGACCATTCGAGGTGCTAAGAGCGGCAGTCAGGTCATCCAGACCGAGCTTCACCAGACCTGGAGTCGTGACGATGGTGGAGACGGCACGTAGGCTCTGGGCGATCAACTGATCCGCCTGGGTGAAGGCCTTTTGAATGCCATCCTTCGGCAGGATGAGCTCACCCATGCGGTTGTTTTCAAAAAGGATCAGGGCATCCGTGCGCTTCTGGATCTGCTCAAGAGATTCCTCAGCCTGCTTCAGACGGCGCTTGCCCTCAAAGCTGAAGGGCATCGTGGCCGTAAGGAAAACAAGGGCACCCGTGCCTTTGGCGATCTCTGCAATGACAGGTGCCGCGCCGGAGCCAGTGCCCCCCCCCAGACCGGTGCAGATGAAAATAATGTCGTGACCATCCATGGCTTGGCGAATCTGCTCGCGGGAATAAAGTGCGGCTTCACGTCCCAGCTCTGGATCACCGCCTGCACCGACGCCACGCATCAATTCGACACCGAGCTGGATCTTCACCGGAGCCATGGAGTGCGTGAGCACACGGATGTCCGTATGCATGGCCACGAGTGTGGCGTCCACAGAGCGGTCCAGCGTGATGCGGTCCAGTACATTACCACCAGCGCCACCGACGCCGACGATACAAGTTTTCAGTGGGGCTGTCGAAGCCTGTTGAGTGAGGGCGTTGCGATGGTATTCGACCATAGTATTACGGGGATGGAGGTAACTCTAACTGTGAGACGTATCAGGCAGAGGAAGAGACGGACAGAAGGTCGGCCATCTTCCGCCCAAGTCGCTTGAGCGGTGACATGAAAGGTTTTTCCTGGTCGAGAATCTGGGCATAACGAATCAGACCGATAGGCGCGGAGAACTGGGGATTCTCGAAAGTGGCTGTCACACCACTCACGTGAGCCGAGCCCGCGCGCGTCACCTTTCTTTCAAACACGTCTTGGGCCACTACGTCAATACCTTTCAGCAGACTCGTCCCGCCCGTGAGAAAAACTCCTGCCGCCAGTTGGCCGATGTGATCCTGACAACGCAACTTCACCTGCTCCAGGATCTCCCGTGTCCGCAGGTAGATGACTTCATTCAAAAAGGCGCGCTCCACTTCACCGATCACAAAGCCGTTGTCGTCTTCGATGCGGAGGATTTCATCCGGCGGTATATGGTCAAAAATGCAGCTGCCTTCTGTGATCTTCACCTCTTCTGCGCGGTGATGTGGGATCTGCAAAGCCATGGCGATGTCCTGACTGATGTGATCTCCGCCGATCGGCACACAGCCGGAGGCAGCGATCATGCCGTCCTCATACATGACGTAATCCGCCGTGCCGCCACCGATGTCGATCATCAGGCTGCCCTGGGCCTTGGCCTCGCGATTGAGCACCACCTGTGCCGCAGCGATAGCGGTGAAAACCACGTCTTCTACTTCCAGCGGCACTTCGCGCACACATTTGACGGCGTTTTGCACACGACCACGCACGCCGTGGATGATGTGGTAATCCGCCTCCAGCAGACGTCCTTCGCGGCCGATGGGATGACGCACGCCTTCCTGACCATCGACGATGTATTGCCGCGTCACGCTATGCAGGAAGACATTGTCTTGAGAGATGGGCACGTTGCGGGCGATCTCCTTGGCCTCTTCCACATCATCTTCCGTGATCTCGCTCTGATCTTCTGGCAAACGCCAGGTGCCGCGGCTGTTCAGGCTCTCGATATGGCCACCCGTCACACCGAGGAAAACCGTGCGGATCATCACATCACTGGGCTCTTCAGCACGCACGAGGGCGTCGTTCAGGCAGGTCTGCACTTTGGCAAAATCGACGATCTCGCCCTTGCGCACGCCACGAGAGGGGGCGGTGCCGACGCCGAGGATCTTGATCGTGCCGTCACGCTTCGCCTCGCCGACGACGACGCAGATTTTGGTCGTGCCGATTTCTAGTCCTGCGTAGATGGTGCTCTTCGCCATGGCGGTATTAACGGGATTGGGTTTTTGGAGTGGTTGAGGAAGTCTTGACCGCCGCCGTGACTGGGTCGTCCAGCAGGCCGGTGAGATTCGGAGCTTCGCGGAAGGTGACGGGCATGTTTTGCTTCACATGCAGGTTCAGCGTGGCGACGCGCCATTGACGATTTCTCGCCTCAGTGCGGATGCGATCATAGCGGGTCAGCTGCTCATCGAGTTCATCCACGCCGAAGATCACCTGCGCCTTGTCTGCCAGGATGGCCGTCATCGCGTAGGGCTTGTGGATGTCGATGCCGCGCACCGTATCCACATCAGTTTCCGTGCGCTCCTGCAGTTCTTTTAGCAGTGTCAGGGCCGACTTCACTGGCAACTCCGTCAGCGCCATGCCGGGCACGTTTTGATCTAGTGCCTCATAGCGGATCACGGGCAGCGTTTGATAAACCGGCGTCACCACCTCGCAGGGAAAACACACACCCTCGGCATCAATGAAGTGGCCCACATCGGCGCGACCGGCGATCATGCCGAGCTTGGAGTTTTCTAGCCAGGCCACAGGCAGCCGCTGCTTCACCTCCAGCGTCAGGCGGCCTTCATAGTCGCGGCTGATGCCGACGGACTTTACCTGAGGCAGCTGCATCAAGCGGCTTTGCAGCTCGCGCATGTTCACCGTCAGCAGATTGGTACCCGTCGTCAGCGCACTGGTGCGCACGATCTTTTGCGCCGTCAGGGAGCCCTGAGTGCGCACGACGACCTGCTTCAGACTGAACTGTGGATTGCTGATGAAGGCCTCACGGATCGTGATCTTCAGCAGCACGGCGAGACAGATGAAAATCACCGCCGCCATCGCCCACTTGAAGCCCTGACGCTTCATCTGCGCCTTCTCCATCTTGCGAATCTTTGGGGACTCCACCTTCAGATCCACCTCCAAGGTCACGCCGCCCACCTTCTTAGACTTCTTGTCAGAAGGCGCTGAGGCTGTGGACTTGGACGTGGGACCTTTCGGGGGAGTCGGCATGGCGGAGTAGGAATCCAAAGACTGCCAGAAGCTATGGCTAGTCTTTAATACATCTTAAATAACAGATCCCTTCTCTTAATGCCATGATTTTTCTAGAAAAAATAGCCCTAGCTACCCTCACGCGCTGTGCTGGCTAGTGTCTTCAGTCGGAATGAAGCCGACCCGAGCGACCCTCAAGCACAGCCGAGGCTTCACACAGCCCTCCTTTTCCCATCATCCAGACTCACTTCAGCATCGCCCGGAACTTCCCCGGAGCCATGCCAACGTAGCGGCTAAAGTGACGCGTGAAGGCGCTCTGGTCACACCAGCCGGTCTCGATGGCGATGTCTGCCAGCGATTTGTCCGTCTCCCGCAGCTGGCGGACGGATTCATCCAGGCGCAGTTTGTGCAGCAGTTGCAGCGGGCTCATTTGGAAAAGGCGCTGCACCCGTTGCTCGAACTGATACACACTCAGCCCCGCCTTCGTGGCGATGTCCTCGATCCGCAGACTCTCCGTGTAGTGCGTCTGCATCATCTTCAGGGCCGCCGCCAGCTCCGCAAAACCGCTCGCCTTGTCACTCGGCGCATTCAGATCCCGCGAGATGCCCGTCACACCGATGATCTTCCCCTGCGCATCCCGCAGCGCGTGCTTCGTCGTCAGGCACCATCCCGCACGGCGGCCGGGGTAAAGGTGCAGCTCCAGTTGATGCTCCACGCACTTGCCCGTTTTCAGCACCACCTCATCCTGTCGCGTATAGCTCACTGCCAGCGCTGCCGGAAAGACCTCCGCCGGGCTCTTGCCGATCAGCTTCGCTTTATCCCCGCCCGTGCAGCGCGCTGCGAATGTCTGATTCACACGCGCATAGCGTCCCAAGCGGTCCTTGATAAAAAACACCACATCCGGCAGCGCATCAAAGAGCCGCTCCGTGATCTCATGCTCGGGAAACAACATTGCACTCATGCCGCAGCTTCTTCCTGCATCGGTTCATCCACCGGGAAAAAATCATCGTCCGCGATGTCTGGTATCCCCACCACCAGCACCCGCATCCGTCCGCGCGCGCCATGCACCACGCCCGGCGGGATGTGGACCAGCGAGCCCTTCGCCACCGCCTGCTCCACCCCGTCCAGCGATACCATCCCCTGCCCTTCCAGCACATAATACAGCTCCGTGGAGCGCTTGTGGAAATGCAGCCGCGCGCCGTCGATGTCCACCGCATGAGCCCAGGCCGCCGGCCCCAGCGCCGCGTCCTCGTGACTGATCAGACGATCCCGCCAGCCGCAAGTGCTGCGTTCCCTGGACGTGTGTCCTTCATGGCGGATGAGAGTCAGTGGATTCATCAGAGCGTTGAAATGACAGGTTCCCACCGAAAAAGCAATCCCAAGCCTCAGTCATGGACTGATCCATCAAAGCCGCGCGTCCGAATCATTAGCTAAAGCACACCCGCTGCGGCAGCTCGGTCGCATCTTCTCTAGAGGTCATGGCTTGAGATGCCGGACGAGGAAATCCATGCGCAATCGTGAGCCATAGGGTGTCTCGGCGGCTCCGTGGCCGGTACTGGCGATGGGCATGAAGTCAAAGGTCTTACCGGCTTTTTGCAGAGCGGCGACGACCTGCATGGTGCTGGCAGGATCAACGTTAGTGTCGAGTTCACCGACGATGAGAAGGAGGTGGCCTTGCAGCTTAGCGGCGTCTTCCAGGTTGGAGCTGTGCTTGTAGCTATCATCCACGGGCCAGCCCATCCACTGCTCGTTCCACCAGATTTTATCCATCCGATTGTCATGACAGCCACAGTCGGCGACGGCCACCTGATAGAAGTCGTGATGATCAAGCAGAGCGCGCATGGCATTCTGACCGCCGGCGCTGCCGCCGTAAATGCCGACGCGGTTCAAGTCCATCCACGGGCGGGTTTTCGCGGCCTCGGTGATCCAGATCTTTCGGTCTGGGAAACCGGCGTCCTTGAGGTTCTTCCAACACACGTCATGGAAGGCCTTGCCACGATGATTGGTGCCCATGCCATCGAGCTTCACAACGATGAAGCCCAGCTCAGCGATCTGATGCATGCGCAGTTGTCGATCAAAGTCCTTCGGCGCAAAGGCTCCGTGCGGCCCGGCATAGATGTCCTCGACGATGGGATACTTCTTCGCGGGATCGAGCTTCGCTGGCGTGATGATGATGCCGTGGATGTCCGTCTTGCCATCACGCCCCTTGGCGACAAAGCGCTCAGGCAGCGTCCAGCCAGCAGCGAGCAACGCGGTGGCGTCGGCTTTCTCCATGACGGTAATGAGTGCGCCATCGCTGCTGCGGCGCAGCTCGGTGATGGGTGCCTGATCCGCACGCGAGTAGGTGTCGATGAAGAAATCGCGCTTCGGTGAGAACTCGATGCGGTGATTGCCATCGCCAGCGGTGAGCTGCTGGAAGCCGCTGCCATCCAGGTTCACCCGGCAGAGATGCTGGTGATAGGGGTCTTCCTTGCCACTCAATCCGCTGGCGAGAAACCACAGCTGCCGATTTGCCTCATCGACGTGCAGGACCTCCCGCACAGGCCACTGGCCCTTGGTGATCTGATGCTTGGGCTGGCCCGTTTTCACATCGTAAAGCCAGAGGTGGCACCACCCATCGCGCTCGCTCATCCAGATGAGTTCGTCGCTGCCGTGTAGCCAGTGACGCCAGCTTTTACCGGAGTAGTGGATGAAGGTCTTTGAGGTCTCCTCCACCACCACGCGCACCGCGCCTGTCTGTGCATTGGCGGCGAGGATGCGGTAGAGCTGATGCCCCCGCTGATTGTAATCGAAGTAAAACTCGCGGCTGTCGGGCGCCCAGGTTACGTCGAGCCGTCCTTCGGGGCTGAAGGGATTCTCATATAGGTTACGCGGCACCGGGATCTTCTGACCATCAGCGCGCGTGATAACGAGCTGCGGCTTCGGCAGCGGATCGCCCGGCTTGATGTAGTCGATCACCTTCGTCTTCGGCTGGAGTCCGTCTTGGGGCGATGATTCAACGATGGTGACCTGGCGCTTGGGCACTGACTCTGCCTCGCTGGTGACGCGGCATGAGCCATTCGGGTCTTTGCCCGCAGGCTCCGGCTTCTTCGGCTTATTCTTGGTTTTTGTTAGGCCTTTACCATCAATAATCAGCGTCTGCATCTGTGCCGCACCTTCCACCACCGCGAGGTGCTCGCCCGTGCGGCTGGTGATGAGCCACACATGACCCTCGAAGGTGTGCTGCTCACGCTCCGTGCCCGCCCGGATGCCGCCGTAGCGGACGTGCTCGCCTTCTTGATTGATCCAGAACAGGTCCACGTCTTCCCCGAGCTTGTTGATGAATTTCAGCCCCGAGTCCTCACCCGTGCGCCGCGTGGGATGCAGCTCAACTTTCAGCACTGAGGTCTTGGTGGCCTCCTGCTGCGGCAAACCCAGCGCCTTCAGCGAGTCGGCCGCACGGCGGGTTCCACTCGTCGCATCGATCAAAACGAACTCATGCGTGTCCGGCCCCGTTTGCACGCGATACCAGAATGCTTGTCCACCCGACAGCCAGTTCGCCTTCACGCGGTCGCGGAAGACTTTGTTTTCCGTGCGCTTCGGGAGGTCGAGAGCGGCATCAAAGTCTGCTGCAAATACCGTGTTGGCGAGAAAGAGGATGGCGATGCGGACTGTCATGGGGCTTTGTCTTTCCAGAACTCCAGAAACTCGGCGATCAGGCCATCCTTCATCGCTTTCTGCTGTTGATGCTCGGGGATGGATTTGCCGAAGTAGTGGCTGATCCAGCCTTCGGCGATGGGACGTGAGTCCTCAATGAAGCGCTCAAACTCTCGCTGCGAACAACTAAGCGGGAAAGTCTCCTCAATGATAACAGGCATGCCGATGTCATAGACTTTAAGCGCAGCGAGGTCTGCGTGGAGCTTGTCTTTGCGAGGGTAAAAGTGGACGCTAACAAAGTCGAGATGCTTCGCGGCCTCAGGCGAGTAGAAGACGGGTTTCGCGTTTGGCCACACTTGAGCCCATGGAATGACGCCGACTGTAATGAGTGTCTCAGGGTCAACTTCGCGGATGGCCTGGGACAACTGGCGCACCCAAGCAGTAGCAATCTCACTCTGCGCGCGGCCTTTCATCTCCTTGGCTATGCGTTGAACGAAGTAAAAGCCCTCCATCTCCCCGCCAAGCCAGACTGGCTCGCCAGCTTTGGGCTCAGTGATGATGGGCTCATTCATGAGATCGTAACAAAAGACTGCAGGATGGCCCCGACAGGCGCGAGCGATCTCTCGCCAAAAGAAGGCCTGAGCTTTCCATCTTCCGACTTCATCGAGCTGATCGAGCCATGGAGGTACGTCCTTGATGCGGTAGAGGCCAAGGCCGGTGAGGTCGAGGTAAAGACCAGTATCGCGTGCGAGATCGAGCAGCCTGCTCAGGCGGTCCATGGCTTCCGGGCGCATCTGTTCAGGGGCCGCCATGTAGGTGGGCAGTTGCAGATGCACCCGCACCACATTCGCACCGAGCCTCTTCATCTCACGGAAGTCATGCTCGATCTCAGTCCATTTTTCCGTCCAATACTCCTCCAGGATTGTGCCGAACTCACCAAGAAAATTAAAGCCCCAGGGCGTAAAGCGCTTGCCGAAGTCCTTTAGCACAAAGTGAGCACCTTCATCACTGACACGCACAGGTTCAAGGGCTGTCGTAGGCATCGAAAAAATGGCACCTAAAAGGTAAACAGTGGTGATGAGTGTTCGAATCATGGCTTTGACCTCAGTGTAGTCGGTTTAGGAAATGCCCATCTGGAACGGATCAGCAGGATCAAGAATCAGAGTTGTCTCCGCCGTGATGAAAGCTTGACCCGTGATCGTGGGAATGATTCCGCTTTCATTGGCTCCATAGGTTCCTTCAAAAACACTACCAATGATGCTTTCCTGCCGCCAAACCTCACCAGGAGCGATTTTCCCATCGGCTGCGAGGCAGGCGAGCTTCGCGCTGGTGCCCGTGCCGCAGGGTGAACGGTCGTATTCGCCTCCGGGACACAAAACGAAGTTCCGGCTGTGATTCGCAGGATCATGCGGCGGCGCGAAAAGCTCGACGTGATCGACTTCCGAGTAGCCTGCGGCCCGCACGGCCTCGCGCATCGCCAAACTGGCCTGCGTGAGCTGCGGAACGTTTTGCAACGTGAGTTCAAGTCCGTGATCCGCGACGAGCAAAAACCAATTCCCACCCCACGCGACATCACCGGTGACGCCAGCGGCTTTGACTCCCTTCGCCTTCCGATACGAGGGCACATTGCGAATGCTGACGCGGTCATCGTCATGCAGCGTCGCGGTCACGATGCCCACGGGCGTCTCCACCCGATGCTCGCCCGCCGTAATGCGCCCGAGGTGCTTCAGCGTCGCGATGAGGCCGATCATGCCATGCCCGCACATGCCAAGCAGACCGACGTTGTTGAAGAAGATGACACCAGCAGCACACGAGGCGTCCTTTGGCTCCACGAGCAGTGCGCCGACGATCACCTCATGCCCGCGTGGCTCGCAGATAATGGCGCGGCGATAGGTTTCGAGTTCATCAGCAGTCACTCCGCTCAAGACCACGCGTGTAGGTTCGCCGCCGGTGTGGGAGTCGATGATGGAAATGCGCTTCATGTTCGCACAGTGGCCCGAGCGAGAGGCGCTTCTTGGCTGATTCCGGCAGCGGAGTCGTGAATTCGCTCAAATCGCCAGCACGCCAGTGCTGGTGCCGAAGGTGTCGGTCTCGATGCCCATGTTTTGCATGAGGCGGACGAAGAGGTTGCTCATTGGCGTGTTGTTCTTCGCATCGCCAGTGACATGGCGGCCGTGTTTGAAGCCACCACCGGCGAGGAGCAGCGGCAGATTGTGCCAGTCGTGCGAGTTCGCATTGCCGAGGTTGCTTCCATAAAGCACGGCGGTGCTGTCGAGCAGGTTTTGGGAGCCTTCTTTGCGTGCCTTGAGCTTTTCCATCAATGTGCCGAGCGCTTTAAGCTGCGCGGTTTCGATCAGGCGAAGCTGCGCGATCTTTTCGGGGTCCTGACCGTGATGAGAGAGGTTGTGATGATCTGCTTTGACGCCGGGAATGGCCGGCACGTCGCCGCGACCCTGAATGACGAGTGTGACGAGGCGTGTGCTGTCGGTCTGGAAGGCGAGCGGGATGAGGTCAAAGAGCAGATTCATGCGACCGATGAGGTCCTTCTCGTCTTTGATGTCCTCGGGCGGCTGCGCATCGACCTTGGGCTTCGGCTTCTGCACCCAGGCCTCGGCTTTTTGGAGGCGCTGCTCCATCTCGCGGACGCTGGTGTAGTATTCGTCGAGCTTGTCGCGATCTGCGCTGCTGAAGCGCTTTTCCAACCGCTTGGCCTCTTCGCCCACGGTGTCCATGATGCTACGACCTTCCTTGAGCTTGCGCATCTGCTGCTGGATCTCCGCCGTGGTGCCATCGAGGAAGAGTTTGGCGAAGATTTTCGAGGGTCTCGACTCCGCCGGGATCATGACACCGCTGCGCGTGTAGCTCTGGCTGTGGCCGCCGCCGGTGTTGAGCTGCAGCGACGGGTAGCGCGTCTCAAAGCCGATTTTCTCCGCGATGAATTGGTCGAGCGAGATGGTGTTGCGAAATCCGCCCAGCCCCGGATGCCGCGCCCCCGTGAGCCAAGTCAGCTCCGAGGCATGCCCATCGCGTCCATTTTGATCGGGATGGCACACATTCGAGAAAACCGTGAAGTCCTTCCGATGCGCCTCGATCATCTTCAAATACGGCGTCGGCGTGTAAGCCTCCCCGCTCTCCGCCGGAAAGAAATCCGGTCCGTAAATGCCGAGCGAGGAACAAATCGTCACCAGCCGTTTGGGCGGCAGTGCATCCGCCGCGAGCGCCCTGCGCCCCCACATGGCATCGAGAAACGGCAAGGCGAGCGAGACGCCGGAGGAACGGAGAAAGGTGCGGCGGGAGGGGGTGGAATTCATCGCCGTAAAAGTGACAGGGGGCGTGGGGCTGGCAAGCGCTCGCTGACATGACTTGCCCCGCCTCGAAACCCTCATCGGTGCCACCGCATTGAAGAGCAACCTCACCCAATGCCTAGAAACTGGCGAAAACGGTCCGTAACGGCTGACGTTCGCGCTTACCAGCGCGGCGCAGAATCCAAAGCTAGCTTTATTATAAGACGCGTATTCTAAAGTGACATTTGGATTTCGCGCCGTAGTTTAGCCACATGTTTGACCGCTGGTATGCCTCGACCCTCGCTGCAAAGCTCTCCCGCCCCTTCGTTCACATCGTGTTCGGAGCGCGGCAGTGCGGGAAGTCCACTCTCATCCGTTCCCTGCTGCCGGAGCATGCTCACATCTTTGATCTGGCTGATCCGGGTGAGCGATCCCGCTTCCTGCGCGAGCCAGAAAGGCTGATCCGCATCTGCCAAGCCATTCCGGGCCAAAAGGAGCCGCACACCGTCTTCGTGGACGAGGTGCAGGCTGTTCCCGCCCTGTTTGATGCCGTTCAGCACCTCTTCGATTCGGATAAGAACCGCTGGCGCTTCATCCTGTGCGGCAGCTCGGCGCGAAAGCTGCGGCAGGCGGGTGCGAACCTGCTGCCAGGCCGCAGTTTTGTGCATCATCTCTTCCCCCTGACGATGGCCGAACGTCCTGCGCCAAAGTCGATGAAAGCCACCAGCGCAGGCATCATCGACCTGTCTTTTGATCCCCCGAGCCGCAACCGTTTCCCCGAGGCGGATCTGATCACGCGACTGGCCTTCGGTGATCTACCGGGCGTCGTCACAGCGGATGAAGAAGACCGAGATGCGATGCTCAATGGCTATGCGGTGCTGCATTTGGAGGAGGAAATTCGCCGCGAGGGCCTGGTGCGTGATTGGGGGAAGTTTCAGCGCTTCCTTCAACTTGCGGCAGCGGAGTCAGGCCAGATCGTGAACTATGCCGCCATCTCGAACGAAGCCGCTCTCTCGCAGCCGACGGTCAAGGCGCACTACCAGCTTTTGGAGGACATGTTTCTCGGCTTCACCCTTCCCGCCTGGACCCGCAGCCCGCGAAAGCAACTGCTCTCGACACCGCGCTTCTACCTCTTTGACCTCGGCCTGCGTCACGCCGCCGCAGGTCTGACGGCATCTCCGCAGACGGTGCTGTCCAATCCAGGACCTGTCTTTGAGCAGTGGGTCGGGATCGAGCTATGGAAACGCCTGCGCTACCTGGGCAAAGGCAATCTCTTCTACATGCGCACCAAGGACGGCGCGGAGGTGGACTTCATCATCGAGCACAGCGGTGAGATCATCCCCATCGAGGTGAAATGGACCGAGAACCCCACGCCTTCCGATGCCCGCCACCTGCGCACCTTCATGGCCGAGCAGAAAGGCAAAGCCAAGCGCGGCTACGTCGTCTGCCGCTGCGACCGCCCGATGCAACTCGACGCCCACATCACCGCGATTCCCTGGCATCACCTTTGAGCAAAGAAATGTTTTCAAGCCCATCTAGATTCACGCCATCAATTTTGCGAGTAGCTGGGCAACAGAAACGATAGCCTATGTATTGGCGAGCTTGTGTGCGGTGGGGAGGCAGTGGTTCGATCAATCATCCGTCCATGGTGAAGGTTCCTCTTGGGCACGTTTGATCGCGAGTTCGCTGCTTTGCACGATTTCCAAATAGAAAGCGTGCAGAAGTGGGCGCTGACAGTTTAGTGCGGACATTTCGAGTGCCTTGTCACGATTATGGATGTCGTGCCCACGAGCTTGGCCGGGTTGTGCGGAGAATGAACGTGGGTGCAAAGAACTACGGAGACAGCGACGCACGGTTTCTTGGCATGAAGCACTCTGTTTGGCGGCCTGTTGGAGGATTTTTTCCGTGAGGTCAGGATTGTTGAACGGCAGATGCGATTCGAGGCGCACGGGTTGGACGGCAAAGGCCAGTTCTTCCTCATGAAGTGCGGCCAGATGGCCGCTTAGCCAGCTCTGGTAGGTTTGCCATGCACCTTCGCCCAGGATTTGAAACCAGCTACTCAGCTTGCTGGCCAGGGTAGAGTCCTGAGAGTGATGTGCGCCGAGTAGTTGCTGGAAAGCGCTGCCGATTCTCGCGTCGATCGCAGAGACAGAATCAAGCGAATGCAGATTAAGCAGATCAAAGGGCTTGTAGTCATCGGTCGGTGATTGCCTCCAGTGATCGAGACGTGCTTGAAGGAAATCGACGACTTGCTGCGGATCGTGACGGCTCCAGGCTTCGATGAGGTCATCCAAACGGAGTTTTTGCAAATCGGGGATGAGCAGCAGCTTTTGGAGGATTTCTGCGCCGTAAGGAATGCCAGGATGTGGGGGCCAGCCAAACCAGGTCGTGATGCAGTCGCGGAGTTCTTCGCAAAGGCTGGGTTCCTCGACGTCGACATTCACGGCTGCGATGATGCCGAAAACGACTTCGAGATGCGTAAAGAAGGTGTGCGCCTCTTTGGCCCAAGAAAGGACGTGAGAGCGAAATTCCACATCTTGATGACTGGCGTAACGTTTCAAAGCTGCCAGCTCAGCGGTGCTAAGTTCGCGGCGATAGCGAAGACTGCGCAGCGCTTCCAGAGCGAGTGTTTTGCGTGGGCTTTGCAGTGCCCGCAGCGTCCACTCGGCGCGGGTAGCTGGCTCGTCTTTCCAAGCATAATCGAGGGCGAGATAAAGCCTGTCTAGTGTGCTGCTTTCTGATGCCAAGAGGTGTTCTGCGAGCGGGGGGAGCAGCTCAGGCTGCTGTTTGCCGATGGAGCCAACAAATGCCCAAAAACTCATGCTGCCGAGCTTTTCTAGCTTGGGGTGCCATTCTTCAAGAAAGCGCCAGAGGCCACTGGCGTCGCTTGTGAGCTGCAAAACCTCGCGAGTGGTGTGATCGACGAAGGTAGCCCACGTTTGGCGTTTTAAGGCGATTTCATCCTGGATGCTGTCATAACTTTCTTTGGAAGTGAGCTGCTTGCCAGCTTGATAAAGGGCCCTGCGACGGCATTCGGCCTCACTTTGAGGCACATCGGATTCCACGGAGGAAAGGAAGAGGCGATGAATCCGCAGTTCCAAAGTGTCGGTGAAGGTTTTCAACAGGTCATGGATGCCGTGACGGCCGGATTTTTCCTGGAGAGCGGATTGCAGGCTGTTGATGAGCGTTTGTCGCAGAGCCCAGAGTGTGGCGGCATCTTCGATGGCTGGGATCGTCTTTTGGAGTGCACGAATAGCATGTTCCTGTTCTAGCCTCCAGGCTTTGCGGTCTTCGGCACGCCCACCATTGGCACTCACGGGCATTGGGTCTGGCACGAGGAACTGCCTGAAGTAATGCGCCGCAGCCTGTTGCGCCTGCCAGATGGGTGAATGCAGCCAGTTTAGACAAATCGTCAGCGCTTCCTTCCGCAGATGCTTTGATGGGCCCAATGGTAGCAAGTAGCTGGTAAACTGAAGTGTGCGATGGTCCGCCCATTCGTTCTCCATCTTGGTGAGCCGAAAGCAGCCGTCGAGCATGGCATGGAGAAGGCCTCCGAGCCTTTCATGCGATGGCAAGAGTGCGGGGTCGTGGATACGGGCTTTGATCCACGGCATGGCCTGATCGGCAAAAACAGGCGGACCGAAACCGGCGACGGAGCAAATGGTGCTGACTTTAGACAAAAGCTCGCCGTAGGAGCCGCCGTCGATTTCCCAGAGCAAATCCAGGCATTTCTCGACAAGGTCAAAATGCGTGCTGCCGATGCTTTCCACGATACTGGCGCATGATTCGAGCACTTGCTCGAATGCAGGAGGCGGGGAGTTCAGGATTTCATCGAACTCATTCGGTGTTTCTGCAGGCTGGTCGTCTTTGAGGCGTAGAGCTTCGCGCACCTGCATCAGCGCCTCTTGCGGCTGCAGCTCGCAGATCGTCTGCCACAGACCTAAAATGCTCACTCGGCGACGCCAGCCAGCCTGACGATACTCACCCGTCAGTGCCTCGACGAGCGGAGTGGAGACGCGCTGTATCTGCGGATGCATGAGTCTGGCGATGTATTCGGCCTCGGAGAGGTTCCGCAGCACGCTAGGCAGCAAGGTGTCACTGCCGAGCTGGGACCAAAATCTCGCAGGCAGTGACTTTGCACGTCCTTTTTCATCAAAACAAGCCTCGCAGGCACGGTAATCTGCCGCCAGATCGGGAACAACCCTCCAGGTGCTTCGCTGCGCTCCAGAATCTGTTTTGATCTGAAGGTGACCTGCCTCACTGAAGACCTCCAACAGCCGACGAAAGTCCGGCAATGTCAGTCCGATGAACGAAGCGGCTTTTTCCTCCAGCACGGCATCCATGGGAGCGGAGGAAAGCAAGGCGAGCAGGTCCAGTGTCTCCTCGACTACCTGCTCGGAGACTCCTTGGATAGCGGCGAGCTTGGGCGTGTCGAAGAGGCTGTGGAGCACCTCGCGGCGGAAATCTGGGTCCTGATGCGGATTGCGCTTTCCGCTGTGTTTGTTGAGATGTTCAGCGCCCGTCAGGATGATGAGAGGACTGCCACCTGCGGCATCCACCAGCGAGTTGGCCTGATGAGTGAGGTTTGGAGCAAGCGCCGCTTTGGCGAGTATTAGCTGCGCAGCCCGCTTGATCGGAGCCAGGGCCGCGAGTGTGTGGATCGGGCGGACTTCGGCCTGCCTGAGTTCGATCTGCAAATGACGGAGGCAGTAGGGCCGCGTGCCGATGACCAGCCTGAGTCGCGATCCCCAGCGGAGACGCACTCTCTCGAAATGGGTCCGCAGCTCTGGCTGCCACCTGTGGGCGTCGTCCAGGATGATGACGACTTCATCACACGGCGGCATCCATTGCATGGCTTCGTCGAGTTCCGAAGCTGTGCATGGCAGCAGAAAACGCACGCAGCGGCGGATGGGCAGCTCAGCGGCTTCCTTTGCAAATTCGAGCAAGAGTCGTGTCTTACCTTCACCGCCAGGAGCAGGCAGGAGGATGGCTTGATTGTCTTCAGTCAGGGCATCCACCAGCGACTTCAGCTCCGCGTCTCGGCCAAAAAGAGACTGCTTGTGGCTGAATGTACCCTGAAAGCCTTCCGCCATCGCCAGCTCGGTAATCAGCGGGCTAGCCTCGGTTATTCCGAGCACGTCGAAGGAGGTGCCTTTACCGAAGAATTTGGTAAGGAGTCTGGCTCCTTGCGGGGTCTTGAGGCTTTGCCCGATGTGGCGCTCAATATCGCCGATGAAAAACACATGCCAGCGAGGCTGGCCGGGTGAGAGCTCGGTGTTGTGATCATTGATCGCTCGCTGAACGGGGCCATCGATGTCTTGGGCTAGCACCAGCACGCATTCATCGGCGGCAGCGGTGACTTTGGCGATGGCGTCGCGAGTTTTTGTGGCATCCCAATCCCGAGTGCGCTTACACTGGAAAACGATACGCACTCGCTGCTCCATACCAGGGGACGTTTGCCGGATCACGTCTGCCTGGATGTCGATACCGTCCTGATCCTGACCTGAACGGGCAAATGGCTGGGCGTGGACGATCGTGCCGCCTAGCAAAGGTGTCCCGGGACTAAGCTGGAGCCACTCGCAGCAAAATTGCTCGAACAATGACCCGGACAGAGCGTGAACTCGGGTGGCTAAGAGGTTGTTTTCGGCGTTCACTTCTAGAAATCGAAACAGTTGGTCAATGAGCGTTTGGCGCGAGACGAGAATGTATAAGTCATCTCATTGAGACCCCGCATGACTACATGCAAACCGCATTGAGTTAAAGAACGATGGGCGGCGCAGCATCCATGACAACATAAGCCTTCGACAGATGCCGAAGGCGAATCAACTCGGATCCAACAAAGTATCTACTTCCTCCGAAACGTCTCACTCAGCACCAGCTCGGTGACGAAGGTCTTCAAGCCACCGCCTTGCTTCAATGATTTCGCAACGATGTCGGCAACGGCTTTGCCATCGGCATACGTCGGGGCGGCGCCGGTGGCGTAGGTGAGGAGTTTTTCGGTGAGGCAGCATTGGACGTCGGCGGGCTGGGCGAGGAGGAGTTGTTTGAAGTCTTTGATGTCCTTGAAGGTGCGGCCGTCGGCGAGTTGGCCGGTGGGATCGACGGGGAGGGAGACTTTGTATTGCCAGACGCCGCGGTTCTCGACTTTGGCATTCGGGCGGTCGCCTTTTTCTTTGCTACGGTAGCGATCACGCCAGCCGCCGATGACGTCGAAGCTCTCCAACGCGAACCCGGGCGGGTCGATCTTGGCGTGGCAGCCGGCGCAGTTTTCGGAGGTGCTGTGTTTGGCCAAAATTTCGCGGATGGTGCTGGCACCACGGGTGTCGGGCTCGACGCCGGGAATGCCGGGCGGTGGTGGTGGCGGCTGCTGGCCGAGCAGGTGCTTCATCATCCAGCCACCGCGCAGCACGGGCGAGCTGACGGTGCCATTGGCGGTGACTTTGAGGATACTGGCCTGCGTGAGGAGGCCACCGCGTTCGTGATTCGCGGGGAGTTTGACGCGAAGGAAACCGTCGGGCGTTTGGTCGGAGGACCATGGGACAATCAGATGGGGAGACAATGAGATGGCCTTCTCCCTGTCTGATGGTCTCCTTGTCTGACTGTCTCGCTCCGCAGCATCAAAAGCATCCTTCAAACCATAATGCTGTGCGATGCGGCGATTGAGCATCAAGAAGTCGCTGTGGATGAAATTCGTGACGGGGAGGTCGTGGTGGAGGATTTCGGTGAAGAAGGCCTCCGTCTCGCCGACCATGGCATACTTCAGCATCTCATCGAACTCGGGATAAAGCGTGGTGTCGGGCGAGGTGGCGTCGATGCTGCGCAGATCGAGCCACTGACCGGCGAAGTTCTTCACGAAAGCACGGCTGCGTTGGTCGGCGAGGAGGCGTTTCACCTGGGCTTTGAGCGTTTCGGGCTCGTGGAGTTTCTTCGCGGCGGCGAGGCGCATCAGTTCGTCATCTGGCAGTCTGGACCAGAGGAAGTAGGAGAGTCTTGAGGCCAAAGCGAAGTCGCTGAGACGCGGCCCCGGCAATTCATCGAAGAGCAAAAACTGCGGCGAGGTGAGAACGCCGCGCAGGCCTAGCTTGGTGGCATCCGCAAAGCTGCTGCCACCCGCGAGAGCGTCGCTGGCGAGTTTGATGAAGCGATCTGCCTCACCGACCTCCAGCGGTCGGCGGAAGGCCTTTGCGGCGAAGGTTTCAATCACCGTTTTCAGCGCCGCGACGGGATCAGCGGGCTGCAATTCGTAGCCGATGGCCTTTTCGCCATCCCAGGGATTTTTGATCTTCTTTTTGTCGATCGGCACGACGGGCACCTCGCCAAAGATCGACTTCACGGAGGGCGGCGGCCATGCCTGAGCCTCCAGCGGCCCCTCGATGTCCACCCACTGCACGGCGAGGCCACGACCGGTGAACTGCTTCGTCGTATCGGAGTCGCTGAGGCGCTTGCCATCGGCATCGTAGCCGACGCTGAAGGGCAGGACGAGCAGGTGCTCGCTGCGATTGATCTGCGCGATGACCTCCACCTCGCGAGGCTTGTCGGCGGTCATGTCCCAGATGCCGAGCAGCCGCTTGCCGACTTTGTAATCGTTCGCGTAAAGCCGCAGTGTGATCGGCTGGCCCGCACTTTGATAGCCGTAGGCGGAAAGGCGGATGCGATAGATCCCTGGGCGGCCCAGTTTGAAATTCGAGAGGCCGAGCATGTAATCCGCATCCGTGAACATGACGAGCGCATCATCGAGCGAGCGGAAGACCTGGCGCTGACGCTGATACTTCTTCTTTGGATCAGCAGGGGGATCATCCGGCAGCTTCAGATTGTCGATGATGCTCTTCTGATCCTTGTAGCTGAAGCGCTGCTTTTTCATCTCCACCGGCACGCGGAGGTCCACGGCGGCATCGAGCGCCGCATCGGCCGCTTCGAGGTATTTTTCGATCTGGAGCTGCGAAAAGCGCAAACCCTCCGCCACGGTATCAAAGCCATGCATCGGCGTGTCTTCCGGCAAAAGGCCCGCGAGCGGCAAGTCGATGTGCAGCAGATCACGCACGGTGTTTTCATACTCGATGCGGTTCAGCCTGCGGACCAGCGTGCGGCCCTGAGCGGTCGTTTGCGCGGCGCTGGTCTCGCGAAGCTGGCTATCGAGCGAGTCGAGGAAGGCTTCGGCGAGTTTCGCGTCGGGACGCGGCTTCTTTTTCGGCGGCATCTCGCCATCCGCGATGCTGTCGTGGACTTTGACCCAGGTTTCAAAGTTCTGCGGGTCTTTGAGGTCAAACTTCAGCGCGGTCAAATCGAGGCCGCCTTTCTTCACCTCGGCATCGTGGCATTCGAAACAGTGTTTTTCGAGGAACGTCGTGAGTGCCTTCGGCGTGGCAGCAAAGGCGGGGACGGAAAGGACGAGAAGGGCGGCAGGTACTCGCATGGCGATCTTTGAGGATTAGGCCACGGACTTCACGACCTCATCGAGCAGCGCGGCATCCATTTCGGTGAGATGGCAGCGCTCGGGGAAGCGACCTTCCTTCACATCAGCGACGTACTCGCTGAAGGCGGCGATGCGTTCGTTTTGCAGGCGGCGGTTTTCTTCAGCGAAGTTGCGGTAGCTCTTGGCGTGGCGCGGGATGCGCTCGTCGTAGTCGCCGAGGATGTCGCAGGAGAAGAGGAACTGCGTGTCGCAGCCGGTGCCGGAGCCAAGGGACATGAGGAGCATGCTTGTTTGCTTCGAAAGCCACGACGCGAGGTTGTGCGGCACGATTTCGATCTCGGCGGCATAGGCACCGGCGTTTTCGAGGTCCTTCATCTTTTGGTAGATGGCTTTGGCTTCATCGACGGTCTTGCCGAGGCTACGGTAGCCAGTCCAGGTGACGTGACGCGGCACCATGCCGATGTGGCCGACGACGGGAATGCCCTCGTGAGCCATCGCTTCGATCAAAAGCGGGCTGCCGGAACAATAGACGGAGCTGGCACCCATTTCGAGAGCGCGGAAGCCGGTGCGGATGGCCTCCTCCTGCGTGGCCATTCCATGCGGTGTGGAGCCGGAAAGGAAGGCCGTTGGCGCAGCGGCAACGAGCAGCGGCAGCCGAGCCTGCGCCTCCGGCGAGTCAAAGCTGCAGCTCATGAGGTCGATCCCTGCGGCCTCGGCGGCCATGGCCTCTTGTGGCGACTTCACATGGATGTGCGTGAGCACACGTTTGCCTTTGAGCTTACGGAGATCGTGGACGGTGTATTTTTTGCGCGGGCGAACCATAGAGTCCGGTGTTTAGCGAAAAGCCGCATGGGATGCAATGCGCAAAACTCGGAGTCATGGAGTCATGGAGTCATGGAGTTGTGGAGTTGTGGAGAGATGAAGAGCTGTACCTTCCAATACTCCAATACTCCAGCACTCCAGCACTCCAGCACTCCAGCACTCCAGCACTCCAGCACTCCAGCACTCCAGCACTCCAGCACTCCAGCACTCCAGCACTCCAGCGATGGGTTTCACCATTCATGATGAC
>CANHTV010000011.1 GCA_947463285.1 Verrucomicrobiaceae bacterium
AAGCTCGCCCATCTCGGAGCCTATGCCGACCGCGAGCAAGGCACTGTCGAAGCCGCCTTCCATCTTCCCAATGAAGACCTGCTGTTGCGTCCAGGCTTGCGTGCCGAGTTCCACATCATTGTCTCCAAACGTGAAGGCGTGACCACCATCCCGCGCGCCGCTATTCAAGGCGATGCCACCGCGCGATTCGTGCTCGTGAAGGACTACGAACTCGACAACGCCTTCGCCAAAGTCCCCGTCCAACTCGGCGAACAAAACGATCAAAGCGTGGAAGTACTCAAAGGTCTCCTGCCCGGCGATGAAGTCGTCACGCGCGGAGCTTACGCGCTCTCCTTTGCCGGCAAAGGCAGCGTCAGCCTCAAGGACGCCATGGATGCCGCGCACGGCCATCCGCACAACGAAGACGGCACCGAGATGACCAAAGAACAAATCGCCGCTGCCGGAGGTCATGATGACCACGATCACGACCATGAGGGCGGCTCCGGCTGGTCGCAGCTCACCACGTTCTTCGCAGGCACGAGCGGATTGCTGCTGGTGCTGCTGATCCTATCTCTGCTCAAGCGCAAGGAGGTGGCAGCGTGAGATCTGATTCAGTCAAAAGGATTCACCACGGAGACTCCACACCGCAGGAAATCATCCACGTTCCGCGTGGCTACCGTCAGGTCATGCACCATGGCCGTAGCGGCAATCAAGCTGTCCGTGGTAGGCAAAGTCTTGGGACAGTTCAGCCTACCCCAGCGATCCGCAATTTCAGGTGTCACGGGCAGGATCGCGTCTGCATAATCCACGCAAAACTGATTCAGCCATTGCTCGATGATCTCGGCCCGGCTGACATCCGTTCTTCTCAGCAATTCGATCCCGTTTCGGATCTCGCCCAGCGTCATGACACTGAGGAAGTGTCCGACATCCAAGTTCGCCTGCATCCATGCCAGCACCTTGGGGTGGCACTTCTCACGCTTCCGCAGCTCAGAGACGATATTGGTGTCCAGGAGGAAACTCATGCAAAGTTCAGCTGGCGACGTTCCCCCGTATCACTGGACCGCACAGGAAGAAAATCCTCCGGCCATGGATCTCCTCCATTGAGCAGAAAATCCGCAAGGCTATGTCTCCGTGCGCCCGCAGCAGAAGCCTGCGGCTCATATTTCAAAGCTTTGGCGAGGATGCTAAGATGTTCCTCTTCGACGGAGACGCCATGCTCAATGGCCTGGCTGCGGAGCTTCAGCACCAGTTCATCATCCACATTTTCAATCAGCAGCTTGGACATGTTGAAAACTGCTTCTGCGGCCAAAACAAGTCAACCCAGGATTCGGACGCAGGAGGTGAACCCATGCTGAACAAGCTCATCCGCTTTTCCCTGCATCATCGTCCGCTCATTCTCATGACGGCGCTGATGGTGCTGCTGTTTGGGTGGAAAACACTCTCGCAATTGCCTGTCGAGGTGTTGCCAGACATGACGAAGCCCACGGTCACGATCTTGACCGAAGCACCCGGCCTTGCTCCTGAGGAAGTCGAGACACTCGTCACGCAGCCGCTCGAAAGCGCCGTGCAAGGAGTTGGCGGGCTTGATCGACTTCGCTCCAATTCTGATGTCGGCCTCTCGCTCGTCTTTGCCGAGTTCGGCTGGGGAACGGACATCTATCACGCGCGACAATTGGTGCAGGAGCGCATGCAATCCGTGCTGAACACACTGCCCGCTGGTGCCAAGCCGGGCATGACTCCTGTGTCATCGCTCATGGGAGAAATCCTCCTCGTCGGACTGCGCAGTACGGATGGCAAAGTCGCGCCGATGGATCTCCGCACGCTCGCTGATTGGACGATTCGCCGTCGCCTGCAAAGCATCGGTGGAGTGGCCGAGGTGCTGACCATCGGTGGTGGGGTGAAGCAGATTCAAGTGCAGCCAGATCCGCATCGTCTCGCCGCATTTGAAGTCACCTTTGACGAGATCGAAGCCGCTGTGAGCAAAGCTGCTGGCAATGCGACGAGTGGCTATCTGCAAGCAGGCCCGCGCGAGATCATGGTGCGCAATCTCGCCATGACGACCTCGCTGGAAGACATCGCAGGCAGCGTGATCAAGACGGTCGGCAACCGCGCCGTGCTCATCCGCGATGTCGCGGAGGTCAAACACGCCGTGCAAAGCATGCGCGGCGATGCCAGCGTGAATGGAACAATGGGCGTGGTTCTCAGCATCGACAAAGCGCCAGGCTTTGACACGCTGAAGCTCACCGCCCTAATCGAAACGGCGCTCAAAGAACTGCGCCCCACGCTGCCAGCAGGAGTGACCGCCGAGATCATGTTCCGCCAGGGTGACTTCATCGAACACGCCATCGGCAATCTCAAAGAAGCCATTCGCGATGGCGCGATCATGGTGACGATCATCCTGTTCCTCTTTCTGCTGAACTTTCGCACGACTGCTATCACGCTCACAGCCATGCCGCTGTCGTTCGCGGTCACGATCCTCACCTTCAAAATCTTCGGCGTCAGCGTGAACTCCATGACCCTCGGTGGACTCGCCGTTGCCATCGGCATGGTGGTGGATGATGCGATCGTTGATGTAGAAAACGTCTTCCGCCGCCTTCGCGAAAACCCTGACAAACCCATGCTAGAGATCATCGCCTCCGCTTCCGGCGAGGTGAGAAACTCCATCCTCTACGCCACCGTCCTCATCATTCTCGTCTTCCTGCCATTGCTTGGGTTGGAAGGCATCGAAGGTCGCCTCTTCACCCCCATCGCTATCGCCACGATCACCAGCATGGCGGCGTCATTTGTTGTGAGTCTCACCGTCATCCCTGTGCTGTGCTCACTGCTGCTCAAGCCCTCGAAAGGCAGTCATGGCGATGGCTTCATTGTGCGCGGCATGAAGTTCGTCGTTCGTCACACCTTCCTGCGTTTCGCGCTCGGCACCCCGATGCTCGTCATCGCACTTGCAGGCATGTTGCTCATCGCCTCGCTCATGCTTTACCCAATGATGGGGAAGGAATTCCTGCCCGTATTCAATGAAGGCAGTGCCACGATCTCCCTCGTCAATGCACCGGGGACTTCGCTCGCTCAATCCAATGAGATCGGCGAGGTCGGCGTGCGTTTGCTGCAAAGCATTCCCGAAGTCAAAAGCGTGGGCCGCCGTGCCGGACGAGCCGAAAAAGACGATCACGTCATGCCCGTGAGCGTGAATGAGTTCGATGTCGAGTTCCATGAGAACGGCCGCCCGCGCGATGTCGTCTTTGCCGACATTCGCACGAAGCTTCAAGGCATACCCGGCACCTTCGTCAATGTCGGCCAACCCATCAGCCATCGGCTCAGTCACATGCTCAGTGGCGTCTCAGCCAAGATCGCCGTGAAGATCTTCGGCCCTGATCTCGACGTTCTTCGCGAGAAAGGTGCGCAGGTCCGCGACCTCGCCAAAACGATCCCTGGTTTGACCGATGTGAACCTCGAAGCGCAGGTGCCGATCCCACAAATAAAAATCGAAGTAAACCGTGACCGCGCTGTCGCCTACGGAGTACAGCCTGGAGCTCTCAATGAACAAGTCTCGACGTTGCTTGGTGGCAAGACTTTGGCCGAACTCCGCGAAGGCCAGCGCAGCGTCGATCTCGTCATGCGACTCCCAGAGAACTGGCGTAATTCACCCGAGAAGCTTGGCGATCTCCTCATCGAGACCGACACCAAGCAGCGCATTCCTTTGCGACTCGTCGCCGACATCCGTGAAGGCAAAGGACCGAACGTCATCAATCGTGAAAACGCTCAACGCCGCATCGTCATCGCCGCCAACACAAGCGAGCGCGATCTCGAATCGCTCGTGCAGCAGTGGGACGCTGCGGTGAAGGAAAAGGTGAAGTTGCCTGAAGGCTACTTCCTCCGCTTCGAAGGCGAGTTTCAGGCGCAGCAGGCAGCGGCAAAGCGCATCGCGTTTTACTTCGCTCTCGTGCTGATCGCCATCACCGTGCTGCTTTACAGCTACTTCCGCAGTCTCTCACTGGCCCTGCAAGTCATGCTGAACATCCCGCTCGCGCTCATGGGTGGCCTTGGCCTGACCTGGCTGCTCATCAACAACATCAGCATCGCCACCATCGTCGGCTTCATCGCCGTGGGCGGAGTCGCCGCACGCAACGGCATCATGATGATCAGTCATTACCTTCATCTGATGAGGCACGAGGGCGAAAGCTTCGGCCAAAGGATGATCGTGCGTGGCACCCTGGAGCGACTCGTGCCCGTGCTGATGACCGCGCTGGCCGCTGGCATCGCCTTGATTCCACTGCTGCTCGCCGCCCATGAGCCCGGCAAAGAAATCCTGCATCCCGTGGCCGTCGTCATCGTCGGCGGACTCGTCAGCAGCAGCCTGCTCGACCTCATGGTCACGCCTGCCGTGTTCTATCTCTTTGGCCAAAAAGCAGCGTTAAAGTCCATCCAAACCCACCCCCACCCATGAAAACCAAACTCACCCTCCTCGCCCTTATCTCCACTCTCACCTTCGCTCATGAAGGTGTCGAACGCGGCCCCAATGGCGGACGCATCCTGGAGTTCAGCAAAAACGAAACCATGCACGGCGAGGTCCTCGTCAAAGGCGACAAGTTTCACATCGCACTGCTCGACAAGGACAAAAAGCCCGTCGCCATGGCCGAACAAACACTCACGGCCACCACAGGCGTCCGTGAAGCTCCACAGAAGCTCGCTGTCGAAAAGGATGCCAAGGGCTTCGTTGTGCCAGTCGTGAAATCGGGAGAGTGGCTGATCCTCCAGTTCAAGAACGAGCCCAAAGCGAAAGCCGTGACTGCCCGTTTTGAATACAACACGGCCATCTGTGAAGGCTGCCAGGCCCAGGAATGGATCTGCAAATGTGAACCTGAAAAGTAAAAGCTATTCATGACCTGGTGCGTTTGATACAACGCCTCTGCCATGAAAACACCCGCTCTACTCATTGCCCTGTCTCTCGCGATTCCGTTATCGGCTGCGTTGCTTGATTCGCCACAAAGCGGTGGCTTGAAGCTGAAAAGCATGAGCTCCATCAGCTTTGGTAAAGATGGGCTTCTTCTTGTGGCGGATCCGAGCTCGCAAAGCGTCATCGCCATCGAGACGAAAGAAGCTGGAGCCAAGACAAAACCTGGCGCCGTAGCTGACATTGCTGCGACCATCGCTGGCGGGCTCGGCACCACGGCCGAGAACATCACGATCAAAGATATGACCGTGAATCCGGCCACAGGCACAGTTTATCTCGCGGTGATGCGCAGACCCGACAACGCCTCGCTCATCTGCACTGTCGATGCAGCTGGCAAGCTGACACCTTTTGATGCCGAAAAGCTGAACTGGGCCAGAGTGACGCTTCCCGGCGGCACGGCCAGTAAGGTGACAAACATCACCGACGTGGCTTTTGATAGTGAGCGCGTCTTTGCCACCGGCACCTGCAACGAGGAATTTGCCAGCCGGATTTTTACTATCCCGGTGCCGATCAAGCATGGCAGTACGGCGGGCGTGATCAGTGCCGAGACTTACCATGTCGCTCACCGCAAGTGGGAGACAAAGGCACCAATCCAGAGCTTCATTCCCTATCATGACAAAAATGGTGCCGACTATGTCGTCGGCGCCTTTGCCTGCACGCCGGTGGCGAAGTTCCGCGTCGATGACATCTAAAGCGGCGCGAAGGTGAAGGGCGTGAGCATGGTGGAACTCGGCAGTGGCAACCGTCCGCTTGATCTCTTCGACTACACCGACAAGAGCGGCAAGGAGTGGGTCGTGGTGCATACCCAACGCTTCAAAGCCGATTCCTTTGGCTCGAGCAAATTCTGGGGAGCCCGCGTGAGCATGGACTACATCAACGCCCCTGAAGACAAAGCCAACGAGAAAGCCACCTGGCGCGACGTAAAGGCCAAGACCGGCCCAGAAGGCATCGAGATCGTCGATGCGCTCTTTGGAGCGGTGCAGGTGGACAAACTCGACAATGAAAGCGCCGTCGTGCTCCGTGACACGAGTGGGAAGCTCTCGCTGGAAGTCATCGCGCTGCCGTAGGCATGTCTCACAAAACTGCATACTTTTGGGCGTTGCTGGTCTGGCCAGTCGTTCTTTGCGTCTGTCTCTTTCTTTTCCCGAAGCTGTTTGATTCAGAGCAGATCAAAAGCAATCAGCCTTATCCAGTGACGTTTGATCTGGCTCCAGATGGTTCGAGCTTGGTTTTGGTCACCCGTGCTGCAAGCAACCCTAAGTTCGAGTTATCTGTCAGTGCAAATGGTCACGGTCTTCCACTCATGGGCAAGGTGGAGACTTTGGTAGATCGGCTGAAGTTCGTGCCTGCAGCACCTCTGGTGCGTGGTCAGCGCTACCGCGCTGAGTGGCTCGCTGAAAATGGAGGTTCGCAGAAGCTCGAATTTGAGTTTCACCACACTGCGCAGGAAACGCCAACGGTCCGTTTTGCTCCACAAGCCAAACTCCCCACCAACGCCCTCAAGTTCTACCTGCACTTCTCAGAGCCGATGGAGCAGGGCGTGTTTCTGGAACGGTTGAAGTTGCTGGACGACGATGGCAAAGAAGTCATCGGCCCCTTTCGCGAAACAGAGCTGTGGTCACCGGATGGCAAACGACTGACCGTTTGGCTTCATCCAGGCCGGCAGAAAACTGGCGTGAATCTAAACGAAGACGAAGGCACGGTGCTGAGTGCCAACTCGAAACACACGCTCATCATCGCGGGTTCATGGCGCAGCACGAGTGGTGTGGTGCTCGGTGAGGATGTGCGTTTTGATCTTCAAGTGGGCCAGGCAGATCACTCGATGCCGATGATGGAGAAATGGCAGATCACGGTGCCGAAGTCAGGCACACGTGAAGCTTTGCTCGTCCACTTCGATGAGCCACTCGACCCTGCGATGATCGCCAGTGCGCTCCAACTCTGGCATGAGGACAAACGTTGGCCGCTGCGAGTCAGTGTCGATCAAACAGGTAAGGCCTGGAAAGGTATGCCAAGCACCACCTGGACACCCGGCGCCTACCAACTGAAAGCCGATCCCCTGCTGGAGGATCTGGCTGGGAACAACCTGCTGCACCCCTTTGAAGTGGATGCGACGCAGGGCGAAAAACCTTCTCGTGCAGCCTTGGAACGAATCGTGACTCTACCCTGAGTTTCCTTTACGCAGCCTTGATCTTGCCTTTGCGCTTTTCGCGGAGGCGCTGCATATCTGGGCACCATGCTCGACATCACCGGAAAAAAAATCGCTCTTCTCAAAGGTGGCCCAGGTAACGAACGCCACGTCTCCATCAAGACCTCGGAAAGCGTCGCTGAGGCGCTGCGCTCGCTCGGTGCTGAAGTGGTAGAGGTGGATGTGACCGGACCGGAGTTTGATGTGCCGGAGGATGCCTTCATCGCGATGAATCTAATCCACGGCACCTTCGGTGAAGATGGTCGCATTCAGGCGCTGCTGGAGACGCGCGGCATGCGCTACACGGGAGCTGGCGTGAAAAGCAGTCATATCGCTTTCGATAAAGCTCTCAGCAAAGAATGCTTCATCGCAGCAGGCGTGCCGACGCCACGCTCACAGGTGTATCAGCTCGATGGCCGTGAGCCGCTGACGATTTCTCTGCCGCTCGTTTCCAAACCACCGCGTGAGGGCTCCAGTGTCGGCGTGAACATTTGCCGCACAGAAGAGGAATGGCAAAAAGCCATTACCGAAGCCAAAAAATTCGGCACCACGACGCTGGTGGAAGAATTTATTGAAGGCAAAGAACTCACGGTCGGCATCCTCGGTGATAAGGTGCTGCCGATCATCCACATCGAGCCCGTCGAAGGCTTTTACGACATCAACAACAAATACCCCTGGATGAATGGCACGGGCAAGACGCTTTACCATTGCCCGGCAGATCTGGATGCCGCGACCACCAAGCGGGTGCAGGAAGCCGCGCTCGCGGCCTTTAAATGCTGTGGCGAAGTATATGGCCGGGTGGACGTGATGCTCCGCACTGACGGTTCCCCGTTCGTGCTGGAGATCAATACCATCCCCGGCATGACCAGCAGCAGCCTGCTGCCAAAGGCGGCTAAAGCGGTCGGCATTGAGTTTCCTGAGCTCTGCGTGCGCATCATCGAGCTATCGCTGGCGGCCAGACCCTGATTTCGATGAACTGACCTCCCTTGGAAAACGAACTACCAGCAGCTGACTCGACCCCGATCCATGATGCCCGCGAGGCTTTGCGAAAGTACTTCGGCTTTCGCGAATTCCTTGATGGCCAGGAAACGGTGATGGCAAACATCCTCGGCGGTCGTGACACGCTCGTGATCATGCCCACCGGCGGTGGCAAATCGTTGTGTTATCAATTGCCAGCGATGGTGATGGAAGGAGTAACCATCGTGGTCAGTCCATTGATTGCCCTGATGAAGGATCAGGTCGATGCTCTGGAGCGTCGTGGCATCCCAGCGACTCTGATCAACAGCACGCTCTCACTCCAGGAGCAACAAGAGCGCATCGACTCTCTGCGCCGGGGCGACTTCAAACTTGTCTATGTGGCCCCGGAGCGCTTCCGCAGCCGCATGTTTCTCAATACCATGCGGCAGGTGGAGATCGCGCTTTTTGCCGTCGATGAAGCACACTGTCTGTCGCAATGGGGACACGACTTCAGACCAGATTATTTTCGGCTAGGTGAGGCGCTAGAGCAGCTGGGCCGCCCGCAGGTCGTGGCACTCACCGCCACCGCCACACCTGAGGTGCGTGATGACATCGCCCGCGTGCTGGACCTGCGTGATCCCTTCATCACCATTCGCGGCTTTCAGCGGCCGAATCTTAGCCTGAATGTTACGCACACCAAGAAGGGCGATGAAAAGTACGCCCGCCTGCGGCAGATCGTGGCGCAGTATAAAACCGGCATCATCTACTGCTCAACCCGCAAGCGAGTCGAAGAAGTCGGCGACACCCTGCGAGAAATGAACATCAAGGCCATCCAATATCACGGGGGTCTCGATGACAAAGAGCGTGAGGATCGACAGAACAAATTCATCAGCCGCAAGCATGACGTGGCCGTGGCCACGAATGCCTTTGGCATGGGCATCGACCGCAGTGACGTGCGCTTCGTCGTGCATTATGACATCCCCGGCAGCGTGGAGGCCTATTATCAAGAAGCTGGCCGCGCAGGCCGCGACGGCGAGCCGTCTTGGTGCGAGCTGTTTTTCAACTTTGCCGACACCAAGACGCAGGACTTTTTCATCGATGGTGCCAATCCCACAGCGGAAACCATCACCAGCATTTACCAAGCCCTGCTGAATAAAGCCAATGATCAGCATGAAGTGGAGGCCAGTATTGATGACCTCACCGACTACGCGGGTCTGAAAAACAGCATGGCCGTTAGCTCAGCCCTGGGGCACCTCTCACGCGCAGGCTACATTGAGCGCTTCGACATCCCTGGCCGCCGCATCCGTGGCACACGGCTGCTTCAGCCCGCCGTGCTCGCTCGTCATCTGAAGCTGGATGCTACCGCACTCCGGGACAAAGAGCGGCGAGATCGCAGTAAATTAAAAGCCATGATCGACCTCTGCTACAATGAGCAGAGCTGCCGCCAACAGCAGATCCTGGCTTACTTTGGCGAGCATGAAAGCCAGCCCTGCGGCACCTGTGACATCTGCCGCCGCAGTGGCATCAAAACCGCGCGTGAAGGCACTGCGGAGGAAGTCACCTCACTACGACAGGCTCTCAGTGGCATTGCTCGAATGTCCACCAAACTCAGCGATGGCAGCTGGGAGGGCCGTTTTGGCAAAGGCCGCATCATCCAGATGCTCGTCGGCAGCAAATCCAAGGAAATCGTCGATGCTGGGTTGGACCAGCTCAGCACCTACGGCCTGCTGAAACATCTCGGCACAAATGCCCTGCATCCTTTATTCGCCGAAATGGAGAAGAACGGGCTTATCGAGACCAGTGAAGGAGAATTTCCCAAAGTCACACTCACCCGCAAAGGCGCCGAGATCATGCGCACTGGCGCGAACCTGCGAATGCTGTGGCCAGAGATCACATCATCAGCCGCACAACCCACCAAGCCTGGGGCCAAGCTGACGGCTGCTGAAGTATCCACCAGCGAGCTAGGCTTTGACGACGTCTTGTTTGAAAAGCTGAAGAAACATCGCAACGCCATCGCACAGTCCGAAGGCGTGCCCGCTTATGTCATCTTCAGCAATCAAACGCTGGAGTTCATGACACGCCTGAAACCGAAGTCCATGGACTCAGCCCTGAAGATTCGCGGTATCGGCGAAAAGAAAGCCGCCAGCTATTTGCCAGACTTCATCCAGGTCATTAAAAAGCACGAAGCAGGTAGCTGAGAGAAGGAGAACGATGATCGCTGCTTCACGCAGCGATTAGAACTCAAACAATCACTTGCTGAACGGTTCTGGCGCTCTTGCATCCCCGCACACCTCGACGCCCCACTCCCTCATGTTTGAAAAAGCTTGGTTCCACATCGACAACGAAGCCGAAATCGCTTCTCCTGCCCTGCTGCTTTACCGTGAGCGCATCGAGCACAATTTAAAACTCATGGTCGAGATCGTCGGTGATCCAGCCAGGCTGCGTCCGCACGTAAAAACGCACAAGCTGCTGCCACTGGTGGAGCGGCAGATCGCGCTTGGGATCACCAAATTCAAATGCTCCACCATCGCGGAAGTCGAGATGTGTGCCATGGCGGGAGCGCCTGATGTCATGCTGGCCATGCCCTGTGTGGGACCGAACGGCCATCGCCTTGCCACACTGGCGCAGAAGTATCCTGACACGCAGTTTTCTTCCATCGCTGATGATGAAGAGACCATCCGCATTCTGGCTTCCGCCGCACAACAGCGCCGGGTGAATCTCGGCGTCTTTTTGGAGCTGGACTGTGGCATGAGTCGCACAGGCATCATGCCGGGTGAGGCGGCGGCTTACCTGGTGCATGTCATCAAAGACACACCACGGCTGCTGTTTCGCGGTCTGCACGCCTATGATGGGCATATCCATGATGAAAGCCTGGAAGCGCGGCAGGAGAAATGCGAGGCGGCATTCACGCCCATCCTGGCTTTCAAAAAACGTCTCGAAGGTGAAGGTGTGATCATCAAAGAATTCCTCACCGGCGGCTCGCCTACCTTTGGTATTCATGCCAAACACAGCGATCGTATGTGCAGCCCAGGCACCACGGTGCTGTGGGATTTTGGTTATGGGGATAAACACCCTGATCTGCCGTTTTTACCTGCTGCTGTTTTGTTGGCGCGTGTGATCAGCAAACCGGGTTTGAACCGCCTGACATTGGATCTCGGCCATAAATCCGTGGCTCCAGAAAATCCGCATCCGCGTGTTCGCTTCGAGGAGCTGCCAGACGCCACTCCGCTGATGCAGAGTGAAGAGCATCTCGTGCTGGAAACCGAGCGGGCGCATGAGTTTCTCATCGGCCAAACGCTACATGGCATCCCACGCCACGTCTGCCCCACCGTGTCCATGCATGGTGAGGCGGTCCTCATCGAAAACACCCAGGCCACGGAGCGCTGGCCGATCACCGCACGTAATCGTCAGATCACCGTTTAAACGGCGTTTTCTAGGACCTTATGAACTTCCTATCACGTCGTCGCACCCTCAAGACTCTGTTTTGCTCGAGCGCAGCGCTGGCATTGAATCTGCAAAACCGGTCTGCCCAGGGTGAGGTCTCCAAAAACGGACTGCATTTTCTGGCCATCGGCGACTTTGGCACAGGTGCCGCCGACCAAAAGGCCGTGGCAAAGGCGATGCAGGACTTTGCCAATAACAACAGCCTCAAGCCCGAAGCACTGTTGATGATTGGCGACAATTTTTATGGCTCGACCAAGGATGGCTTCACGACCGAGTCGAAGCGGTGGAAACTGGAGATCGAGGAAATGTATCCAGCCGCCAGCTTTCCCGGCCCCATGTATGCGGTGCTGGGCAATCATGACTACCATGACAATGAGGGTGGTCAGGAGGTGCAGTTGGCTTACTCCCAAAAAGCCAACGTGCGCTGGAAGATGCCAAACAAATGGTATCGCCAAGATTTCGGCGGGCTTCTGACCCTGATCTGCCTGGACAGCAACCTGCCTGCCGTCAGCGGTGCCAAGGACAAAAAAACCGGCAAACCACGTACCTCACTCACCTCGACCGAAGAGACGGCACAGCTGGAATGGTTGAAAGCAGAACTGGCCAAGCCAAGAGCACCCTTCACGCTCGTGATGGCCCATCATCCCCTTTATTCCAATGGCGATCATGGTGATACGAAGGCGATTATTGCCCAGTGGGAGCCGCTGCTGCAAAAACATCAGGTCCACGCTTACCTCTGCGGTCACGATCATGATCTCCAGCACCTGGAGCTGGAAGGCAAATTCACCTCCCACATCCTTTCCGGCGGCGGTGGTGCCAAAACACGCAAGCTGGAGCATCCAGAACGGACGATGCCTTATGGCAAAGACGTTCACGGTTTCACCCACATCAGCGTGGAAAAAGACGCGCTGATCTTCGCCCATCACGACGTCGATGGTGGCCTGCTGCATCGCTGCACCAAGCGTCCGGATGGCAAGGTGGAGATTGGCTGAGCCAGCCGGTCAATCCAGCAAAGCGTGGAGTCTGATGGCTTGCTCCTGCCAGACTTCTTCACTCAGTGCCGGAGTCGCCTCAGCCAGCAGTGAGAGGCCTTCTTCAGGCAGATTCACCCAGGACCGACAGCCGCCGTAGCTTTTGGAATAGGGGAAAGTCCAGTGTTGTGGCAACCTGTAAGCACGAACGAGAGCGATGTGCAGGCAGCTTTCTTCATCATAGACGAAGCGATCTTTGACCACGTCTTCATTCCAAATATGCATGGCTTCGATGGCCTCCATCTTGGCCCAGTCCGTGACTTTCCAGACCTTCTCAAGGGTGGCGTATCCATCAATATCCACACTCTGACGCTCTTCTTCCGGCGGGAAGTCACGCTGAGCATTTTCCGGCACCCAGCGGAGTTTTTCAGCCTGATTATGGAACCAGGTGGGAAACAAAAAGAAGCCGCGATGCTTCCACTCAAATCCGCCACGGCCCTCATGAATGCCGCCTTTGCGTAGCACCAGCGTCTGCACTCCCTGCACGAGTGAATCGCAGACAAACGACCATTCTTTAAAGCCGACAGCGGTGGTGGGAGGAGTCAAAACCATGGCTTGGCGATACATGGCAGCATCCGCAGATGCAAGGCTCTCTTCCTGCGTAAAACCGCTCAATATCTGAGCATCTCAGGCTCGACGAGATCAGCCCAGGCATCAATGCCCCCACGCATGGACTGCACCTGGGTGAAACCATGCTGGCGCAGCCACAAAGCGGCACGCTGACTGCGCATCCCGTGATGACAGTAGATGATGAGATGCTGATTCAGATCAAAGAAGCGCTGTGGAGCAAGCTCACCAAACTGGGACAAAGGCACCAATTCAGCCATGCTCAGATGGCAGGTATTCCATTCATCTTGTTCGCGACAGTCAATGATGCGTGGCTTGTCACCGGGCTTACCAAGAAGGTAACAAACATCATCGACACTGACTTCCAAGGGCACCTCGATCATAAAAACATCATGGACGCACGGTCACCGGAGTCCCCATGGTGACGTTGTTAAAGAAAATGGCAGCCATTTTACCCGGCATACGTACACAGCCATGGCTGGCAGCGTAACCAGGCAGGAAGCCCTCATGCATCCCAATGCCGGAATCCGTGAAGCGCATGAAGTGATGCATCTTGGACCCCTCAAAGCGTGTGCCTGCCGGTGGCTTATCCTTTTTCACATCCACATTGGCCACGACGACTTGGCCGTAGGCATCGACAAAATCACCGTAGAGGTTGGATTTGTGCCACTGGTTCTTGAAATTAATTTTGAAGTTACCCGGAGGCGTACGGTGTTTTTCATCGCCCGTCGAAAGAGCGGAAACCCCCGCCAGTGAGCCGCCTTTATAAAAATAGGCCTTCTGATCACTGAGGTCGATGATGATGCTCGCCGCACCTGCCATACCATCTCCATCCCAGTAGGAGTCCATGTCCTGATTATACAGCGCCGAGTTTGGCACCAGAGAAGGATCAAAGGCCTCCAAATACTGAGTCTGACCACGCGTGCCGCGTCCGATAGAATTACAGGAAGCGAGCAGAGCCAGGGTGGCTATGGCGGTCAGTCGAAGAAACTGGGCAGTCATGGAGCAAGGTGAAATAACAGATCGTAAGCCGAAAAAGCGGCGGAGAATGCCGCACCTGCTGCGCCCTGTCCAATAGTTCCTAGCAGAGGTCAGACCATGTCGCGCTCAGCTTCCAGAATGCGCTGAAGGGCATCGAGGAACTCATCTGCGGCCTCCAATGGCAGCATGATCGTGTCGCGGCGTCCGCGGACATCCTCCGTGATTTTGATCACTCTTCCGCGCTCGTTCTCTTTGAGATCTAGGAAAAAAATCTTCCGATCCGTGACAATCTTTTCGGAGTGCAGGGGTGGATTCCCGCGCCGTGGCTCTTCAAGTTCTTCGTTCCTCATTTGAGTTAATGACCTCCGCGTGTCCCGTGTGCTGTTGGTTTTGAAAAAATCTAGAGCAGTCTATGAACTGAGCCGCGAGATGTCAATGCTTGTATCTGAGAAGCCTGCGTTGCTGATGACTTGCGCAAACAGCGTGTTGTGGCACAGGGCAGGCAGATGCTTTCACTTCTCAAGACCGCCTGGCTTTTCATCCGGCAGAACGATGTCCCCACCATCTGGCGTGCGCTCATGAGCCAGGAGGCTCACCCGCTGCTGCAATTCGTCAAATATGGCCTCTGTGGTGTGCTCGCCGCCGTCACGCATAACCTCATCATGGCGACGCTCTCCCTCACCCTTTTTCCTGCCGGTAAAGGCATGGTGGCCGACGGCGTAGCGATCTCTGAAGCCCTGCGCGGTCATAACTTAGTGCTGAATAACGCCATCGCGTGGCCGTTTGGCACCATCGTCGCTTACTGGCTGAACATTCGTTTCGTCTTCACCCCAGGTCGCCACAGCCGCCTCGTGGAAATGGTCTTGTTTTGGGTCGTCAGCGCCATCGGCTTTTTTCCTGGGGCCTATGTCGTGCAATGGATGGCTGAAGATCTGAGCCTGCCCTCAACCGTGGCTCAGCTGGGATTCGTTTTCACCTCCGTGGCGGTGAATTTCCTGACGCGGAAATTTGTGATCTTCAAAGTCTAGCCCGCACGGTTCATGCAGCATTGCGCTCGGGGCGTTTTTTCAGAATGGGCGCACGCTCGCCTTTGACGACAGCTTCATTGATCGAAACCGAACGCACATCCATGCGACTGGGCACGTCATACATGACGTCCAGCATGATGCGCTCAAAAATGCTGCGCAATCCGCGTGCGCCGGTGCCGCGCTGCACGGCTTCCCGGGCCATGGCGAGCAGGCCTTCCTTGTTCACGGAGAGATCCACACCTTCCATGCCCAGAAGCTTCGCGTATTGCTTCAGCAGAGCGTTTTTGGGCTCGGTAAGCACGCGGACGAGCTCCTGTTCCGTCAGTTCTTGCAGGGCACAGACAACAGGCAGACGACCGACGAATTCAGGGATCAAACCAAAGGTAAGCAAATCTTCCGGCTCCACATCCAATCGGCCATCCTGTTGTGTTGCCGCCGTCTCCTTCACCTGACTGTTAAAGCCAAGCGTGCGGCTGCCTTTGCGGCGCTTGATGATCTGATCCAGCCCGACGAATGCACCGCCGACGATGAAGAGAATGTTCTCCGTATTCACCTGGATGTACTCCTGCTGAGGATGCTTGCGCCCGCCCTGCGGTGGCACGTTGCAGATCGTACCTTCGATGATTTTCAGCAATGCCTGCTGCACACCTTCTCCCGAGACATCCCGGGTGATGCTGACGTTCCCTGTCGTGCGTCCGATTTTATCAATCTCGTCGATGTAAATGATGCCAACCTCAGCTCGTGCGACATCAAAATCCGCTGCCTGCAGAAGCCGAAGGATGATGTTTTCCACATCTTCACCGACATAACCCGCCTCGGTGAGTGTCGTCGCATCCGCGATGCTGAAAGGCACGTTGATGATCTTCGCCAGAGTCCTTGCAAGCAGCGTTTTCCCACAGCCTGTGGGACCAAGCAGCAGCACATTGCTCTTCTCGATATCGACATCGTTGGGATCGTTGATCTTCTTCGGGCTGCTGTTTTTTCGCTGAGCCTGCTGCTGCGCATGAAGGATGCGTTTGTAATGATTGTGAACTGCGACCGAGAGCACCTTCTTCGCATGAGCCTGACCGATCACATGCTGATCCAGCATCGCCGCAATGTCCGCCGGTCTAGGCACCACCAAGCCCTGTGGCGCGGCTTCTTCGATCGAGGCCTCCTTATCGAGGATGCCTTTGCAAACACCGATGCAGTTGTCACAAATATACACGCCGGGACCAGCGATGAGCTTTCTCACCTCGGCATGGCTTTTGCCGCAGAAGGAGCAGAGGGTGACAGTAGAAGTACGAGCCATGGGGGGAAGGTTACGACTCTGGCACGAAACGGGTTGTCGAGTCAAGGCGTGTATCTCACTCGATGAAGTCTGAGGAACCTCTTGGAAAGGCTCTCTAGCTCGCTAATATGTCTCTATGGCTGTCATTCGACCCACTACCCTCCCTTTCGCTGATCCATCCAAGATGCGCTTGAATCCAGCACGGATTCTAGGGGGAATCATCGCCCTGCTCCTGGCTATCGGCATTTTCTCCAGCTTCTACCAGGTGCCCGCCAGCTCGGTGGCCATCGTACAGCGCTTCGGCAAGTTTCTCACTACCATGGAGCCAGGCCTGCATTTCAAGATGCCTTTCGGCATTGATGTCGTGACACCTGTGGAAGTGCGGAGGCAGCTGAAGCTCGAGTTTGGCTATGGCACGCGCGGCGGCACCAACGATTTCCAATACAATGAAGACTTCGAAGACATGGAGTTGGAAAAGAACATGGTCACAGGGGATCTCAACGCCGCCGTTGTCGAGTGGGTGGTTCAGTTTCACATCGCTGACGCGCGTTCTTTCGTCTTCAACTTCCTCGAACCTCAAGCTACACTGCGAGACCTTTCCGAAGCTGTGATGCGTGAAGTCGTCGGTGACCGCTCAATTGACGAGGTACTCACCGTGGGTCGTCAGGAGATGGAGGTAAAAGCCTTGGAGCGCCTTCAGGGAATCGCCAGCACCCTCGATATGGGCGTTCAGATCGATCAGGTGCAGCTCGGCAATGTCAATCCACCCGCGGAAGTAAAAGACAGCTTCGATGAAGTGAACCGCGCCCAGCAGCAGCGTGAATCAGCCATCAATCAGGCCAACGGCGAATACAACCGCGTCATCCCTGAAGCTCACGGCAAAGCCGAGCAGAGCCTCAGTGAAGCCGAAGGCTACGCCACTCAGCGGGTGAACAAAGCCGAAGGTGATGCCACACGTTTCCTCGCCTTGTTGGCTGAGTATAAAAAAGCTCCTGAAGTCACCAAAAAACGCATCTACCTCGAAACGCTCAGCGAGGTACTTCCGAATGTTCCCGGCATCACCATCATGGATGACAAAGTGCCGCAATTTCTTCCGATGATGAATCTTCAGTCAAACAAAGGCGCGAAGCCACAGGCTCCAGCCACTCAACCCCAAATCCGTTCTGCACGATGAAATCCGGTTTTTCCCTACTCATTCTGATCGCTGGTTTTGGCCTCTACATTCTTGGCAGCGCCAGCATCTACTCTGTCAGCGAGACGGAGCAGGTCATCATCACCCAGTTCGGCAAACCCATCGGCGAGACCATCTCAGAGGCCGGCCTGCATCTGAAAAAGCCCTTCATCCAGAAGGTGAACCGCTTTGAAAAACGCATCATGGAGTGGGACGGCCCCCCAGGCAACATGCCCACTCGTGACAAGGTTTACATCGTCGTGGACAATTTCGCCCGCTGGCGCATCAGCGATCCCAGGGTGTTTTTTGAGAACCTCCGTGATGAACGCACGGCCATGTCGCGCCTCAATGACATCCTCGGCAGCGAAACGCGCAACGTGATTGCCCGTCATGATTTCATCGAAGCCATCCGCACCAACAAAGACCGTAAAGTCCCCCGCGAAGTGAACGCCAGCGCCTCCATCGCCGATGCCCGCATCGGCATCCTGCCCGCTATCAGCAAAGGCCGCACTGAATTGGAAAAAGAAATTTTTACGAGCGCCTCGCCCAAGGTCAAAGGCTTTGGAATTGAGCTGATGGATGTGCGCTTCAAACGCATCAACTACACACCAGCCGTCAGTCAGACCATCTATCAACGCATGGTCAGCGAGCGCACTCAGATCGCCGAACGCTTCAAATCTGAAGGTGCCGGTGAAGCTGCCAAAATCATCGGTGAACGTGAACGCGACCTCAAACAGATCGAGTCCGAGGCCTACCGAAAAGTGCAGGAAATCGAAGGAGCCGCCGATGCAAAAGCCACGGAAATCTTCGCCAAAGCCTTCAACCAATCTCCTGAAGCTGCTGAGCTTTTTGAATTCGTCAAAACGATGGAGGCCTACAAACTCGTCATCACACCACAGACGAATCTGATCCTCAGCACGGACAGTGATTTTCTGCACTACCTGAAATCGCCGGACAAAACCAAGGCTGCCGCCCCAGCAGCAGGTAGCGCAGGCCTCGACGTGTTAGAAGGGCTGCCCACGCTTCTAGAAGTCGGGCAGCAGCAGTAAACACAGCGCTCTCCTGCGTTGACTTTTTGCCCGGATGGGACTTTTTGCGTGACACGCGGCCTTGGTCGCGCCTTTGGTTAGTCGCCTCAATCCTCCTGTCCCATGGCAAAGAACAGCCAGAAACATCAGGGCAGCCCCGCGAATCTGCGCAGTGGGGGCAGGCAATCCATCGTCGAGCTCTGTGACATCCAAGCCAGCGGCCTGTCCTTCTGGTCCAAACAACGTTTTGAAATCGGCTACGAGCTGCAAATACGCCTGAATCATCAAGACATACCTGGGCATTCCAGCACCGAGGAATGGGTCAACCTTTGTGGCTTTGTCATTCAATGTCAGCCCATCCGTCGAGAAGACGGCAGCCCCAGCTTTCGCATCACCATCGTTCTCGACAGCGTGCTGATGCAGCCGAAAAAACTGTCCAGCAAATCCTTCCGTTTTCAGCACACCCTCATCGCCGGCCTTGCCAGGATAGGGCTGAATTGAACATAAGGCCTTACGAAAGCATTCTCCAGTTTCTGGATGACCTGAGAAGTGGCGAAGAGGGCGTTGGTAGAACCATGAACTGTAAAATAATGTGGAGGCCACTGGCCTCGTGAAAGGAATGCCGGGGGCTTCGTGATCTTGTCCCATGAAGTTCCTCCTTTCCTTCCTGATCCTCATCACTGGCATCGCTCAGGCGCAGATGGCGAATCAACCTCCGATGCCGCAGTGGATCGGGGTTTCAACGGAGGCTGAGGCGGGGATCGAGACGCGCTTTGAATCCCAGGGGCGGCTGCTGAAGGCGATCTTGCTGCTGGCCTGCGGGACGGACACGAAGGTCAGCCTGAATGGCAAAGTGGTGACGCAGGTGGCTCCGACGAAGGATCAGCCGGCGGTGAGTCTGGATCTCACGGCGCGGATCGTTGCGGGCACGAATGTGCTGCGCCTGAAAGCGCTGAAGCCAAGAGTGGCGGCGCTGCTGGAACTGAATGGTGATCTGGCCGCCGTGCGCTGGATTCCGACGGATACGACTTGGACATCGCCCGATGGGAAAGTGGTGTCGCTGGGCGCGGCGGATGCGAATACGACGGCGAACCCTTTCGATCTGAAGAAGACTTTTGATGCCTACAACTCCTGGCAGCTCGCGAAGCCCGGCACGCAGAGTCAGGCGACCGATCCGAAAGAGCTGACGCTGCTGCCGGGCTTCAAGACGGAGCTGGTGCGCTCATCCCAACCAGGTGAGGATTCGTGGGTGGCGATGGCCTTTGATCCGCAGGGGCGGCTGACTTTGTCTAAGGAGAAAAAGGGCCTGCTGCGCTTCGATCTGAAGTCAGGCAGCATGACGGAGATCGAAAGCTCGCTGCTGGAGTGTCGCGGGCTCGTGTATGCTCATGGTGTGCTTTACGCGAACGCGAACAACAGCAAGGGGCTGTATCGCCTGAGCGATGCGGATGGCGATGGTGTCTTCGAGCAAAAGGAGGAACTCATGCACAGTGAAGGCGGAGTGGGGCATGGGCGGAATCACATCAAGCTCGGCCCCGACGGACGCATCTGGGTGGCGCATGGAAACAACGTGCTGCTGCCGAGCCCCATCGCGGAGGATTCGCCGCTGCGGAACTACGCGAACGATCAAGTGCTGCCGAACCCATGGGATGGCAGCATGTTTGATGGCACCGTGGAGCTGCCCGCCGGGCATGTGGTGGCCTATGATCCGAAGACGAGCCGTATCGAGCTGGTGGCGGGGGGCCTGCGCAACCCACTCGATATTGCCTTCAATCGCGAGGGCGAGCTTTTCACCTTCGATGCCGACATGGAACGAGATGTCGGCACATCCTGGTACATGCCAACGCGTGTGCTGCATGGGGTGCCGGGCGCGGACTTCGGCTGGCGACGCGGCACCGGGCGGCTCCCCTCGTGGTATGTGGATACGGTGCCGAGCGTGGTGGACATCGGCCTGTCATCGCCCACGGGCATCTGTTTTGGTTATGGGGCAAAGTTTCCCAAGAAGTATGAAGACGCACTTTTCATCCTCGACTGGAGCTACGGGCGCATCATCGCCGTCCACATGCAGGCAAAAGGCGCGAGCTACACGGGCACGCAGGAGACGTTTGTATCGGGTCGTCCGCTGAATGTTACCGATGCCTGCGTGGGGCCGGACGGCGCGCTGTGGTTCGTCACGGGCGGGCGTGGGACGCAGAGTGGGGTGTATCGGGTGACGTGGGAGGGTCAATTAGGTCAATTAGGTCAAGAAGGTCAAGATGAGGGTCAAGAGGTCAAGGACCTGCGGGCGCTACGCCGTGAACTGGAGACGAAGTGGCCGAAGGATGCAGAGGAGACCTTCCCAGTGATCGCGTATCTCGAACACGCGGATCGGCATTTCCGACATGCCGCGAGGCTGGCTCTGGAGCGTGCGCCGACGAGACTGTGGAGGAAAGAGATTCTCGGCGAATCCAATGGCTGGCGCGGCATCCTGGGGTGTCTCGCTTTGGCGCGTGTTGGTGAGTCGAGCGACCGTGCAGTGATCCTCTCACGACTGGATTCACTCTCCTTCAAAGACCTCAGTGCAGAACAAAAGCTCGCCACCCTGCGCACCCTCAGCGTTACATTTGCCCGACTGGGCGATCCGACAGCCGATGAACAATTCCGGATGCTCGCCTGGCTGGAGCCGCTCTATCCTGCGGCCACACGCGAGATGAACCAAGAACTCTGCCGCCTACTTATCCGTCTCGGATCAAAGCAGGTGCTGGCGAAGACGCTACCCATGCTGCGTGACGCGACAGCGAGCGAAGACCTCATTTTTTACCCGATGCACCTGCGCTATCTCAAAGACGGTTGGTCGCTGGAGTCGAAGCGCATCGTCTTTGAGGCACTGAACCGTGCGGAGAAGCACAATGGAGCCAGCACTTACTTCAAAAGCATCTCCGACACGCGCAGTGAACTGGCGGCGGCACTGAGCACGGAGGAGATGTCCAAGCTGGCCGAGGTGGTGCATCCGCCGAAGCCTGCCGCGCTTTCACCCCACGCGATGCCGGGGCACACCTTCCGCGTCTGGAAGCTGGAGGATCTGGAGCCGCGACTCGCCGAGGTGGGCAAGGGACGTTCCTTTGAAAAAGGCAAGGCGGCAGCCATCGCCTCGCAGTGTGTTTTCTGCCACACGGTGAGCACGGATCGCAGCCTGCCAGCGGGTTTGTTTGGCCCGGAGCTGGTACAGGTGTCGGCTCGCTTCGGGCGGCGTGATCTGCTGGATCACATCTTGAATCCTTCCAAGGTCGTCGATGAAAAATTCCGCTTCGTGACGATCAAACGCGCCGATGGCAGCACGGTCATGGGCAGTCTGGAAAGCGAGGACGACGAGCGTGTCGTGCTCAAACCGAACCCGCTTTCGCCAGAGACCGTGGAGGTCGGCAAAAGCCTGATCAAAGAACGCAGCGTTTCCGATACATCGCCGATGCCCGCAGGTCTGCTGAATGCCCTGAAAGCAGAGCAGATACTCGATCTACTAGCCTTTATCGAAGCCGGTGGCGATGCGAAGAAGCCGAACTTCCAGCCTTAATACAGCTTTTCAGATAGCGAGACCCACGAACGGATTAATCACTGTCACTCCACCATAATCTTGACCATCACTCAGGTCCTCGGAATAAACGACCGAGCCGCCAGCAAGCCGCGCGGCGGCGAGAATGAGCGCGGCGTAATAGCTTACCTGAAACAAATCTCAAGAGCCAGACTGACATAGTGAGGCGTGATGGACTCGACCTTCAATTGCATCCACTTGGCAATCCATTGTGAGGCAACTTCACTGTTGAGTGGATCTTTACGACGTTTGCCTGTGGCCACATTGTAAAGCTCGCCCAAAACCTGTGTGGATATGATCGGCCTGTAGCGTTCGATCATATCGCGGGCGACAGACGCTTTACTCAGATTTGGCCCTCCACTTTCGATGGCATAAATCAGCACGTTGCTGTCA